>NZ_JBGFFE010000020.1:0-61476 GCF_041224415.1 Clostridium lapidicellarium
TTCCATTTCTTATCTTAAATAACCCTACAGTAATTTTACACTAAGAAAATCTTTAGGAAAATTTCAAAAATCAATCTTAGACCGCCAATTAACTGTAGATATAAAAATTGTCGACCCACGGCAATTTTTACTCTATTGAGGGTCAACATCACAAAATTAATCAAACTACTTATAAAAATATATTCTACTAATATTTAACTATTAGACATATTGATCACCGTTTTTACTGTAACATAAAAACATAACTTCATTTAAAAATTTTAGGAATTCCTATTTAATTAGCAGGTGTAATATTAACTTGACTCAAATTTGCTATATTAATTACATCTCCCTTACTTACATCAAAAGTTACTTCTTTAACTCCGCCAGCATCTCCACCTAGAACTTCATTCACTTTTGGCATACCTGTCTTGTCATATACTATAAAATTTCCACTTCCGCTAGCCGGAGCGGCTTTATATCTTCCTACAGCTATATCTTCACCAGTTTTCCAAACACCACTATATAGAGATAACGGTTTTACCTCAGTTACAAAAGATGATGTTACAGGTTCAAAATGAACTTTATTTATACCTTGAAGCTGTATTTTGTCATTATCTGCTACTTTAGCTCTTACTTTCGGTACTCCCATACCTTCTGCTGTTCCTAATATTTCATTTATTTTCAGATCTCCATCATTCCCGTTTATTGTAAAATTGCCCTGTCCCTCAACAGGAGTGACATCATATAAACCAGCTTGTACATCTTTTCCACCCAAAAATGTACCTGCTCCCAAATCAACAGCTTTCCCCGCAATTTGCCTTTGTTCAACAGTCGGTTCCTTTTTTGTAGAATTAGTTTTTGCATCACTTGACGCACCAGTTGGTTTTGATGTACTACTTTCAGTATTTTGACTTGCAGAATTTGTAGTGGCAGTTTTGTCATCTCCACCTCCGCCTAAAGCAGAACCGATACCACCTATCACTATAATTGCCAATATAAAAGTTATTATTTTATGCCTCATAAAGAAATTCCTCTGATCTTTACCACAATGAGGACATTTTTTTACCCCCTTTGCAATATCAGCACCACAAGCCTTACATTTAGTCATCTTATTGTTCCCCAATATAATTTCCTCCCCATAAATATATTATAATTATATTGTAACAATTTAGTAACAATTTGTCCATATTTAGCTTACCATAAATATACTTCAAAAATCCTTATCTTTTGAATACTTTATCATATTCTCCATGCTGTCTAATGATTCATCATATTAAGTTTCTTGCCCAATTCAAATTTTTTTATCATATCAAAATAAAAATTCCTTATTTCTTTCACTTATTTTGAGCACTTTCATTAATATAGTAGAAATTTGAGAATTAAGAATAGAAATAGAGGAAGATTTTCGGTGGACACAGAAAATCTTCCTCTACTATTAACTCTAAACTGAATTCAACTAGAAATATTTTTCCAAATCCCCTATCTTCCTTATATCAAATATATCCACACCAATGGCTTTAATTTTATCATCAGAGAGGGATTTTATTTTGTTTTCATAGTTCTTTGGCAATCCCCTGTTGTCTTCATTCAATTCTATTTTCCCCATATTTATTCTTATACACCTCCATTACTTCATTGGGATTTACTCTCACCAATACATCCATTATCACTGCATACAACGGATTCTTTATATTTTTTATGTATTCCGACATCCAATTTTCCATCAAATCTATAGGTCTGAAGTAATTTTAAATATCCTGTCTCTCTGTCATCCAGCTGTTTTGACACTAAAATCTGAGTATCTATGTCCGTACCTTTCACATAGTATATGCCGCTTCTGGCTGCTTCTACCCTGACTTTCAATTCATCCCTGAGATAATCAATCAGTTTTCTGGGATATTTGCTGGAAGTAAGTGTTATGGTCATTTCATCTGCCAATCCTATCCACTTCGCCCCGATTTTATTTTATTATATAATGGTCTCCCATGTGCATCAAAATCATGTATCCATGACAAATCTTTCACATCTTCATAGCTTAGTTAATTGTTGTTTACACCCACAGCTTCACCGTTCACTAATGATTTAATTATATCATAATTTCTATTTTGACCACAGCAAAAATTTATGCAATACAGAAACTTAACATAAAAATTCCAGTAAGAATTTTATCTTTACTGGAATCTATTTACTGAACAAGTCTAGTTATTACATTTTAATTTATAACACACATTTGAATTACTAAAAATACAATTTGAATCAATTTTATTAAATTCAGTAGTTTACATATTCAAAATTACATCAAAACTTTTATAAATCCTCTAATTCAGTTAATATATACCCTTAGATTGTTCCTCTTCTCTCACTTTTTCTATACTTACAGCTTTACCTATTTTATCTATGCCTTCTTTTGCCCAATTACGCAAATTTATTTTATTAGAATTTTTATATTCACTTAAAACTTTAATTTTATCTTGATATATTGGTATAATAGATCCCCACCAAGATGTGGGACCCATATTATCATATATATTATTTAGTAATTGTCGATTATTTTATACATATACAACATTAAATCCACAGTTTTTTAATTTCTTCGCATTTTCACTAGAAAGTTCAGGGACATTAATAAATAAATTTTTCTTTGCCCTACTTACAGCTACATAGTACACTCTCTGATTTTCTTGACTTAAGTCAGGATTCAATAAAAATGCTAAATCCTTATCTTCATTAAACTCTTCATCAATTTTGCTTTTAACAATTACCATGACATTATCAAATTCATCACCTTTAGCTTTATGAATTGTTCTATGAAGGCTGTTATCTTCATTTATTTTTATCCATAATACAACATCTGTATATTTAATAGAGTCATAAAATGTCTTTATTCTCCCCTTTGAGATCTTTTTTATATCGAGTTTGATATTATTTTTTAACTTATTATAAAATTCTGTTATACTGCTATTTTTAAATTTATCATAAGTACTTAATAAATTATTTAATGCAATCAAAGCTTTTTTTATGTTTTCTTTATCTTTCTCCGTCCCATAAACTCTGGTCATATTTTTTATAGATTCCTTAAAATTATTCTGTCTTGCATATTCAATAGCTTTTATAACTCTTACAATTTGTTTAGGCCTATTTCCTGATTCTTCATTAATAATTTCATCTACAATATCATTCTTTAAGACACTCTCATCTACTTTAATTTCTTTACTATTTAGCTTCATTTCATTTGAAGTAATATCAGCATAACTTAGAGAATATAAATTTTTACTTTTATCATTTAATATCTTCTTGGCTTTCTTATAAGAGTTTAACTGATTTCCTATTATTATATAAGGTTCGTCTCCTATTTTATTTTCAGGACTTTTTTGATTCAAATCACCTCTTATAATATTTAAAATATTTATGATTTGCCGTGTACTTCTTCTATTATCCTTAATTTCACAGTATTTCATATCTCCTAATGAAAATTTTTGGAATTGAGTTACATCTGCACCTTGAAATCCATATATTGACTGAGCCCAATCTCCTATTATTCCAACTATTGTTTCCTCTTTGCCTAATAATTTTATAATTTCAGTTTGTATAGGATTTGTATCTTGAAATTCATCAATAAAAAAATATGGAAATTTTGATCTTAAAATTCTCAATATTTCGGGATGTTTTTTTATTAATTCATAGCTAAAAAATAAAACGTCATCATAAGTGAGCATTCCATCTTTCCAGTACTGTTTTTTATATTTCAAATAATCTTTTTGATGTCTTGAATAATCGCGAATAAAATACATTTCTTTCTCTTTAATATAATATTTTTTATTATAATTTGCATGCTTTCTAACTTTCAAAACACATTTATCACCTTCCAATTTCCAATATAAATTAACCAAATTTTGCTGAGTTAATTTACAATCGGCCAAAAGATAGTGTAGTTTATGCCCACCGTCTTTTATCCACGCAATCATCTTTCTATAACTAAAAACATTTTCATCATTTACACTCAATTCTTCTATGTTTAGATCATAATCATCTTTTATTAAATGTATATAAGGTTTAATTATATGCTTATAAAGAAAACTATGTATAGTGCCTACTTCAACTTGATCTCCTGTATCCTTAAGTTTATTAATTATGGATTTAACTCCTACCTTAGTATATGTAATACATGCAATTTTCCTGGATTTTTTCAATCTAGCAGATTTATTTAATACATTTTTTATATGATTAACAAGCCACGTTGTTTTACCGGCACCAGGCCCTGCCTCTACCTTAAAATTTGATTCTATATCTATAAGAGAATCCGAACTTATATATTCAAATTTTTGATTTACTTTATTATCCATTCTATAGCCTTCTTTATATATTCAGGAGGTTTAAAGTCAAATTTTTTATTTTTTAAATTATTCTCTAATATATCAGATAACTCCATAGCATTTTCACCTTTCCCTACTGAATTTAAATATTTAGCCGCTATTAAATGTTTTCTCTTTTTTTTATCATCATCCCATGATGAATTAATTATACTATCTTTTATTCTTCTATCTTCACCGCTATTACTAAGCTCGTCCAACATACAAGATAGATCTTTATCTTCATTAAAATATTCAGACAATTTTTCTAATTTTTCTGCATTGCTTATACTATTAGTAATTAAATCTTTACAATTAGGATTAGACAATATTATCTCATATTCAAGAGTCTTTCCCTCTCCTATAATTTGTGTGAAATATTTTATATTATCAGAAATATGACCATTTTTTATTTTATCTTCAAATTCTGTTATAAAATTATTAGAACATGCTTTGTAATCATATTTATCGGTATCTACATTAAGTTCAAAAGGATAGCATTTTTTAAACTTAGCATTCTTTTCAGTTTTACATTTACGTTCGGGATCTAAATCAGTTATACAGGCAACCTTTTTGTCAATTGCCCCTTCACGTTTAGTATTAAATAACTTTAAATAATGTTGAAAATACCTTCCTCCAACATTAATAACAGATATGTGACAATCTTCTAGATTTATCTTAAGACATTTTGCAAATACAGGTATAAGAAGCTGTTCTGCAATTCCTTCTACAAGAATAATTCCCTTAGCAAAAAGCATGTCTGATTTTGTAACATCCAAGAATCTTCTTATATATGACTTAGACTTTCTATCATCTTGATTTGAAATATTAAAAACTTTACCAGGATATCCTATATCTAATTTATGATTATTTGAACTCAACACTATAATCTCATCTAATTCAACTGCTGCTGTAATATTAGGTGAATGTGTGGTTATAAATATTTGTCTTGCATTTTCATGATTATTTTCTCTTAAGAACTTCAAAAACTTATACTGCATAGCTGGATGTAAATGAGCTTCCGGCTCTTCTATAGCTAAAATAGGAAATACCTTTGAATTACTGCCCAAATACTCACCTGATGCATCTTTTTGCATTTTTGCCAATAGAAGTGATATAAAAATCAAATTATTATATCCTAATCCATTGTTACAAACAGGAATTTTTATATCTGACTCATATTTAACTATTAATTGTAATGCTGAATACAATTGAGTGTCTAAAACATTCCCATCAAAATCCAGAATTGATTTATCAAAACTGGCACCCGTTTTATTAGCATATTTCAACATTTCATCTTTTCCAGATTTCATTCTGCCTTGAAGTTGTTTTATTAAACCACCTGCATCACTGGAAAATTGTTTCTTTTTAGAATTTATTTCATTAATTTTTTCATTTTTATCCTTTTGAGAATCATTTTTTATATCATAATCTATAAAGAAATCCAATATTTCTTTTAGAAGTGCATTTTTGCCTGTACATAAATCTCTTTCTACATCTCTTATTGCATCAAGAAACTGAAAATCAAATTTTCTAAGTACTTCACTGTCAACTTCAGTTTTATATTCTGGATCACCGCAGTAAATTTTATAAATATATTTTCTTATAAAATTGTCTTCTATAGCTTTCCAATAAAAATTAACATCTTTACCAGATAACATTAACATAATTCTCTTATAATTTTCTATTTCCTTTTCAGGTAAAAAAAATTCATATGTAAGCTTTGCTTCATACGGGCTGTCTATTTTAGTAAGACATTCTCCTATTGTTGCAAGATCATCAGAATATTTATCTTCATTCTCTGACTCTTTAATAGTTATAGATATTTCTATTTTCGGAGGTTTTTCCCTTAATTTTTCAATTCCTATATATTTATTAAAATCATCAGTTTCCAATTTCTTATGACTATTACAATCGAATACTAATCCTAGTGCCTTTAAAAGATTTGATTTACCTGCATTATTATGTCCAATAATAACATTTATTCCTTCATTAAAGTCAATATTTATATTTTCACCAAATGATCTAAAATTACTAATTTGTATATGCGATATATACATAAAAACACACCTCTATTATTTTTACCCATAATTATATAAAATCAATATCGAACCGGTAGATTCATCAAAGGATTTATCTATGCAGAAAGTATATGGCTTGGATAAATCGATAAGTGAATAACAAATAATATATGTTTCCTCTTTGTCCGGTCATACGGTTTCATTGCACCATAATATCACTTACTGGCTCTCCATAAAGAATAGGTGGCTCTCTGAAAAGAAACATGCGGCCCGCCACCTTGAAATATTCAGACCTAAACCATAATTTATCCTTACATTAAAACAATACTTATTATAGCTTATTTCCAAAAAATGTTATGGGGTCAGTCCCCACGATTTTATATACTCTTCATACCTTCTACAAAGTCTCAGACAACTTTTCACCGTTGAATCCGACAAATCACTTTCTTCCAGATAATCTCTAGCATATTTTTCTCCGCTAGTATATAGTCTATTCCCCGGGATTTCATGGAATTAATTCTGGACATGTCATCTTTTATGGACTTTTCACTTAGAGTACCCAGTGATCTTAGGTATTCTATAAAACCCTCATCTCCATCAAAAGAATACGTACTGCCCTTATCCAACATCTTCATATCTCCTTTTTTTATTGCTGCACCTGTTTAACCTCTGTTCCTGCACAGACTGATTAGCAGTTCCTTTTCTTGTTCACTAATTACCTTTGGATTTAAAGTCTTATCCTTGATTGCCTCCAACTCAGAGCATCCTGATGCAAGTTTTCCATCAAAGTAAGTGTCATCCGCCTTATATGTTGTTAATTTTCCAATTAATTTCCTATCGAATAATAACGGTGCTGTTAATACCTTTGAACGATTTCTATCGCCAATTACCACAACTTCATCTGACCTTGCATCACACTTAAGAGCATTAATTTCACTATCCTGCTGCCCTTTAACAAGTACTTTTTCTATTTCAAAATAAGCCGTAATAAATCTTTTTTGCTCAATATTAGCATTAAAGAATATATAAGATCCCGGAACAATATGCCTTTTTATTATATCTCCATTTTTCCCGCTATTACCATACACAAGCTGAGTAAAATCAGGATCCACATGCCCTTTCTCCGCACATTCTATGCTATAAGTTATCAAAATATGTTCCATACATCTTCCCCCTATTCAAATTTTACTTTTCTTTAACTTCCTTAATGTCTTCTGCATTACTATCAAAGTTTGAATACATCTTTTTATAATACTTCTTATAATTTCCAGACACTATATTTTCAACCCATTTAGTATTCTTTAAATACCAACTAATTGTTTCTTCCATTCCCTGTTCAAAAGTGTATTTTGGTTTCCAACCCAGCTGGGTCCTTATTTTACTACTGTCGATGGCATACCTTCTGTCATGACCCGGTCTATCTTTTACATATTTAATCAATTTCTCCGACTTTCCAATGGTTTCTATAATTAATTTAATTATATCTATATTAGTTCTTTCATTATTCCCACCTACATTATAAACTTGTCCAACTGCACCTTTATGTAAAACCGTGTCAATGGCAGAGCAATGATCTGATACATGAAGCCAATCCCTTATCTGCATTCCATCACCATAAACAGGCAGGTCCTTTCCTCTAAAACAGTTATTTATCATTAGTGGTATTAATTTTTCAGGAAACTGGTATGGACCATAATTATTACTGCAGCGTGTGATATTAACCGGCATGCCAAAAGTTTTATAATAAGCCCGAACCATCATATCAGCACCTGCTTTTGATGCCGAATAGGGGCTGTTAGGCATAAGTGGGGTTGCTTCTGTAAACATTCCTTTTGATCCCAATGTACCATATACTTCATCTGTAGATACCTGTAAAAATTTAGCTTCTGGTTTATATTCCTTATTATATTTATCACAAGAATTAACACTCCAATATTTTTTAGCTGTATCAAGCATAACTTGAGTCCCAAGTATATTGGTTGTTAAAAATATTTCAGGTTCAACAATACTTCTATCTACATGAGACTCCGCTGCAAAATTCACAACATTATCTATATCGTATGATGAAAATATTTCATCGATTTTTGCTCTGTCCCTTATATCAGCCTTTACAAAAACATAATTTGGATTATCTGAAACATCCTTTAAATTATTTAAATTTCCTGCATAAGTTAACATGTCTATATTTATAATTCTATAATAAGGATATTTATCAAGCATAAATCTTATAAAATTGCTTCCTATAAAACCAGCTCCACCTGTAACTAAAATAGTTTTCATTTTATATTCCCTTCCCATATTAATAAACATTTACTCATTTAACAAAGATAAAATATATTGTCCATAATCAGTCATCTTTAAACTTTCACCAATAGCTTTTAACTGATTTCTATTAATAAATCCTCTCCGCCATGCAATCTCTTCTAAACATGCTATATAAAAACCCTGCCTCGATTGGACTGCTTCAACATACTCCGCGGCTTTTAACATTCCTTCAGGTGTACCAGTATCCAGCCATGCCATACCACGTCCCAGTAATATTACACTGAGTTCACCTTTCTTCAAATACACATTATTAATATCAGTAATTTCTAATTCTCCACGAGAAGAAGGCCCAATATTTTTGGCTATTTCTACAACATTATTATCATAAAAATAAAGACCCGGTACCGCATAATTTGACTTTGGTTTATTAGGTTTTTCCTCAATAGAAATTACTTTATTATTTTTATCAAACTCAACTACACCGAAAGAACGTGGATCTTTAACTGGATACCCAAATACTTCTGCCCCGGTATCTAATTTTTTAGCACGGTTAAGTATCCTCGTTAAATTTTGCCCGTAAAATACATTATCACCAAGTATCAAACATACATTATCATCACCAATAAATTCCTCTCCAATAATAAACGCATCGGCAAGTCCCCTAGGCTTTTCCTGAACTTTATATGTAAGTTTAATCCCAAGTATTGAACCATCACCAAGAAGTTTTTTATAAATAGGTGTATCCTGTGGAGTTGATATAATAAGTATATCTCTGATACTTGCCAGCATAAGAACAGATAACGGATAATAAATAAGTGGCTTATCATATACTGGCAGAAGTTGTTTTGAAACAGCATGTGTCATTGGATATAAACGTGTCCCCTTCCCCCCTGCCAAAATTATCCCCTTCATTTTCATATCCTCCAATCTACAATAAAACTATTAACAATCTTTAAAATAAATTATTTATCCAAAATAATATCACAGATTCTATCAACATCCTCTAAACTAAGATCAGCATAAAGAGGCAGTGCAAGTACTCTATCTGATATGTATTTTGCTACGGGCGTTTCCCCAATATCAAATCTATCTCTATAGCATTCAAATCTGTTGGTAAGTGGATAAAAATATTTACGTGCAAATATTTTCTGTGTTTTTAACTTTTCAAATACTTCATTACGATTTAATTTATACCCATCAAATATTACAGGAAAATATGCATAATTTCTTTTTACCCCCCTTTGAGGTTTACACAGCTTAATTCCTTTAATATCACTCAATCTTTCAGTATATCTTTCTACTACGGATTTTCTCTTTGCAATTTCACTATCAACATGACGAAGATTGCAAATACCCATAGCCGCTTGAAACTCATTCATCTTTGCATTGCCACCTATGTACCCAACAGATTCACGACTGGTAATTCCAAAATTTTTTAACTGATTCAATTTCTTATATAATTTTTCATCATGAAAAATTACAGCCCCGCCTTCAATAGTATTAAAAACTTTTGTAGCATGAAAGCTAAACATAGCTGCATCACCAAAATTAGCAATACTTACACCATTAACTGTTACACCAAAAGCATGAGCAGCATCATATATAACCTTTAAATTATGCTCTTTCGCCAATTTTCCGATTTTCTCCACATTACAAACATTTCCATAAACATGTACTGGAACAATAGCAGATGTTTTTTCATTTATCAGATTTTCTAGCTTGTCCACATCTATAGTATAATCTTCAGGGTTAATATCACAAAACACCGGTTTTAATCCATTTCTCACAATTGCATGAGTGGTAGAAGCAAAAGTAAAAGGTGTAGTTATGACTTCCCCTGTAAGGTTAAATGCTGCAATTATGTTTTCCAATGCAAGATGTCCATTTACAAAAAGAGCAATATTAGAAACATCTAAATACTTCAGCAATTCTTTTTCCAACTGCTTGTGTTTTACACCCATGTTAGTCAGCCAGTGGTTTTTCCACAAATCTTTAATTTCCTCAACATACTCTTCAAAACCCGGCATTGAAGAACGAGTTACTTGAATTGGATTCATCTTAATTTAAAGCCTCTTTTCTAAATTCTTTTTCTAACTTTAAAAGCTTTTTACTTCTATCTTTTATTTTTTTAAATGGAACTCCAACATTTATACTCCATGGTTCTGAACTCCTATTAATAAAAGTCATAGAGCCAAATGCAGCACCCTCTTTCAGCACAACTCCAGGTAACACTACACATCCAGAACCAATTATAACATGTTTTTCAATAACAACTTTTTCACTTTGAATATTTTTAAACTTATCAGGTATCATAGGATTCGTCATAGTATCTCCTGAATAATCATCATTTATTGAATATATTGATACTCTCGATGAAATATTTGCAAAATTATGTATATTAATTCCTTTATCACCACCATATAAAGCAGTATAAGCTGCTATATGTACATAATTGCCAATAGTAATCTTTCCACTAAGTATACAAAAATCATCTATTCTAACATTATTCTCAATGTTTATTTTTTCTGAACCATAAATACTTACTTTACGGCTGATTAAAACATTGGTTCCAATACTAGCCAAACCCAATTTATTTAATTCATCAAAAGTATAAAAACTATTCAAATTTTTTAATACCTCCATTTTAATAAATTATCTTATATCTGTTAAACCAACAATATAATTATTCCATCTATATTTTCAACTTACTATCTCTCTTTTTTTTATAGATGTCTTTAAATGTTTTTAATAAATATGTATAACATTCAAGCTTAAATACCTTTGCCAGTATTATATATATAATGATCCCCAAAGATACTTGAATTACCAAAGTCACTAATGGCATCATATGAAGCCATTTAAGATTATAAACAACAGCACCCATTATCAAAGACAATAATAATGAAGACATTATATCTTTCAGTTGTTCTTTATAACTATAATTAAGCAATTTTAAATTTGGATAAGCATTTACAAATGTGGAAATTATTCCACTAACCAATGTTCCTATAGCAATAGCATAAATACCAAAGTGGATAGATATCACCAATATTGTAAGTCCTATAATCTTTTTTATGACCTCCAATTTTAAAAAAATGTCACTGCGTCCTAAGGCATTAATTGCTTGTAAATTTGCAGTATGTATAGGCCATAAAGCATATGAAGCACAGAAAATCTGCAAAAAAGGAACACAAGGCAGCCATTTATCCGTCAATAAGATTTTAACTAAAGGTTCTGCAGTAACAGCTAGTCCACACATCATGGGAAAAAGTACAAAGGAACTTGTAACAATTGAACGTCTAACCATATCTTTAATTCTTTTTCTATTATCCTGCTCCGAAGCCAAAGCAGGCAGCATAACCGACTGTATCGAACCATTAATATTTGAAACAATAACTTTAGGAAATTGATCTCCCCTATTATAAAATCCTAACATAGAAGGGTTGTATATTTTGCCTATAATCAAACTCTGCAAATTCATATAGAGATTATCAATCAATGAAGAAACCAGCAACTTCCATCCATATGAAAATAGTCCCTTTACTCTTTTGAAAGAAAATATCAGCTTAGGTCTCCATTTTACTGTAAACCACATAATTACAGTAATCATAAATTGATTGGTTAACTGCTGTACCACAAGTGCCCACACTCCTAAACCCATATATGCCAATACTATTCCAACTATTCCTGACATCAATATTGCTCCTAAACTACTATAAAAGAGCAATTTAAATTGCATATTCCTAGACACTACAGCATTTTGGATGGAATTAAATGCTCCAAAAAATAGTGTAATAGATAATATTCTAAGTACTAATGTAATTTGATGAATATTATAAAAATCAGCTACAAGCGGTGCTGTGAAAAAAAGAACTATATATAACAAGCTAGCCACTAATAAACTTAAATAGAATATTGATGAAAAGTCAACTTCATCAGCATCTTTTTTCTGAATAAGTGCAGTGTTAAATCCACTTTGTACAAATACATTAGCTATGATAATAAATATTGATATAAGTGCAACTATCCCATAATCATTTGGTACAAGTAATCTAGCCAATATTATTTGAACTATGAATTGTATTCCCTGTGTTCCGCCTCTCTCCATGAGTTTCCAAAACAGAGAGGAAATAACTTTTGATTTTGTAGTTTGAATTTTCATAATGCCTTTTTCCCCATTTTACAATTTATATCTAGTTCTCATATATACCATTGAATTTAAGTACAATTTAGCATTTTTTTATTTTAGTAATCAATCTTTTATTAAAATAATTTATAAACCCAATTTTACCCTTGAAATTCAACTCATTAATAAATAATATAAATACATTTTTCATATCCTTATTCTTAAATCTATCAAATATAACCATATATTTTTCTTTAATTATCAATTTTTTTATTAAGTATCCATATTTATAATCAAAATATTGATCTACAGCCTTCCAAACATTTTTTATATTGCTGTAATGTACCAAAATATTTTGTGAAGAAAAGGAAGTTTCATTTCGTTTTCTTATGTATCTATAGTTACCCATAACCTTATTAATTAATTTAATCTTTCCTCTTTCCAAAACTAAAAGTTTTAGTTGAGTATCACAAATATAATCTGCTGTAGTAAGTAAATTTTTAATTTTTCCATAATTATTATACTTTAAAAATATATTTTTAAAGATCAATGACTGAACGTGAAATACCTGTCCCATAGTTTCATAACACAATTCTATAAATCGCTTTGGTGATCCAATTTCATGAATATTATTTTGAATAATAAATTTATCACTAGGCATATTCTTAATTATAGTACCAAACTCATCTGAAACAGTTACTTTATGATATACACCTGAATATTCTTCATTATTTTTTAAAAATTTCACCTGAGTTTTTAACTTAAATTCATCTGTCCAAAAATCATCACCTTCTAAAATCGCAATGTATTTACCTTTACATTTAGTAAAAACATCATAACTATTTTTAGTTGCGCCAATATTTTTGTCTCTATAAATCATTCTAAAAATATCTGGATATTTTCTTTTATATTCTTTTAATATTTCTCTACTGTTGTCTGGAGAACAATCTTCTCCCACAATCACTTCATATTTAAAATCAACTTTTTGCATTAATATACTATCCAATGCTTTTCTCAAATACTTTTCATGATTATATGTAATCATCGCAACGCTAACCGTAATATCCTCTGAGTCCATTTTATCTCCTTTTCGAAATTCTAATAATTTATCCATATAAACTAAGTTTTAAAATTATATTTTATAAAATTAAAATAACAATTTAGTCACCGATAATAACGTTAATACCTGAAATTTTTCCGTCATTATTCCATTATTAAATAAATATATACATGCTTCTTTAACATCTTTATCAAAATCTAATAACTCTATATTATCATTATATTGTGAATTTATAAATTTTTGTAATTCTTTATTATTTTCATACCAATAATCAAAAGGATTCATTGCATTTTTAGTAAATGTACCATATAACCCATTTAATCCAATAATTTTTAGGAATTTATTTATACACCTAATTATAAACCACCTATTTTTAGTAATAAATAGTGGGGTATTTATTTTTCCATGAAGTTTTTCATAATAATATTTAGCAGCTTCAGGATATTTACTTTTAATCCACTTAAAATATATTTTGTGATCAACCCTATATTTTATAGGTATAGACAAACAGTATTCAAAAAAATCTACATCATAAAATGGTGAATATGATTCCGTTGATTCCTGAAATGCTAAATTTCCACTTAAAGCTCCATTAAATCCTCTTGTATACAATAAAAATATTTCTAAATTATCGTATAAATTCACATTCACATACTGTAATTTTTCTTTTAACTTTGAAGAATAAGCCCCTGCAACTTTTGTAGCTTTTTGGTTATAATTATTATGCAAAAATGTTCCTAAAACCACATCTCCAATTTGTCCCGTGTGTATTAAACCATATTCGTTTAAATTTAAGCTATCTAATAAATACTTATACCACTATTTATCTTAACAGCGTCATCTAAATAAAAAAGAAATTTTGCATCATCCAATGTCTTAAAAATATATTCATTATTAAGATCTGTGGCTATATGTTTTGATATTTTTTCATCATAATAATTTGATTGTGAAAAACAATAATTTAAAATATTATTATACCCTAATGTATTCGCAACCCAAGTTGTCATTCTAGAATCCAATCCTCCACTTAAAGAAGCTATATGTTTATATCCATATTCATCGTCCTTATCAAATTGACGTTTAACTGCATTTTTAAAGAGCTTATCAATATTTTCAATTATTTCATTTTCACTTTGTTTATAATTTTGCGTATTTGAATATTTATGATACATTTTCACTTCAAATTTATCATTATGCAATTTTATATAACTCCCTGGCAATAACTTCTTTACCTCTTTTATTAATGTATAATCTTGTATCATAAATCCTTGTGTTAATAAGCAATATGCACCATTTTTATCAAACGAATATGGTATTTTATTTTTTTTATAAAAATTAACTATATTTATAATTTTTGATGAAATTACTATAATTTTTTTATACTTACTATAGAATATTTTCTTATCACCTACATGATCCGTAAATATTAACCACTTATTCTTGACTTTATCATAAAGAATACCTGAAAAACTTCCTCTAAATGAATTACAGAATTCATTTCCCTTATCATTATACATACAAATCATAGATTCAACTAAATTTTTACCACCATATTTACAAATAATATCTTTACTATTAAATATAACACCATCTGTAACAACTAAATATTTATCATCTTCATAAAATAATTTATCATTCAAAAATTTACTATTACAATTTCTACCTAAGTAAAAATTTTTATGTTTAGTATAATTAAATACAAGTTTATCATCTTTATTTATAATTGGTAAATTGAAATCTATTTCATCAGGATTTATCACTAAAAAAAAGCCTACCATCTTTTAATCATCCCCCTAATTTATTAACTACTATGTTAATTGAAATTACAAGTATAATTTTCTATTTTTCTTATTCCCATATCCAATTTATATTTTGGTTTCCAACCCAATTCTTCATATATTTTATCATAACTCATATAACTATCCCTTATATCCCCTTTTCTGGATTCCAAATGAATTGGCTGTACATTCACATTAAGAATTTTTTCTATACATTCCAGCAGTTTATTGACTGTAGTCTTCACATTAGTACAAACATTGTACATTCCCGATTTATGGGATTCTAAAGACATCATATTAGCTCTTGCTACATCTTCTACATATACAAAATCCCTTATTTGTTTCCCATTACCATATATCACAGGAGTTTTACCTTTTTTTAATCTATCAAAAAATATTGACACAACTCCCCCTTCGCCTGAAGAATCTTGCCTTGGTCCATATACATTTGAATACCTCAAGCATATATAATCTATTCCATAAAGATATTTATATACATTTAAATAATGTTCAACAGTATGCTTTGATACTCCGTATGGAGATATCATATCCAGCGGATGTTTCTCATCTATGGGTAAATATTTAGGATTCCCAAATATAGCTGCTGACGCCGGATAAATTATTTTTTTTACGTTGACAGTTTTGCAACTTTCCAAAATATTAATTGTCCCCATTATATTGATATCAGCATCCTCCAATGGATTTATCAGAGAATTATTTACACATATTTGCGCAGCTTCATGAATAACATAATCAGGTTTTTCTATTTGAAATACTTCCTTAAGCTTAGGACTTCTAATATCCACTTTATATACTTTAGCTTTACTATTTATATTCTGCTTCTCACCATGAGACATATTATCTACAATACAAACTTCATAATCATTATCAATAAGCATATCTACAATATGTGATCCTATAAACCCGGCTCCACCTGTAACTAAAACCTTCACAAACTTCACTCCCAATTTCTATGAATTCATCAATTTTTTATAAATATCCAGTATTTTTTCTGAATTATCTTCTATCTTTATATCTCCCAATTTTTCCTTATACAAATCATAATTTTCTATAACATGAACAGTTTTATTATACAAATTTTCAATATCCCTTGTTTTAAATAAAATAGTACCTTCAGGTCTTTGAACCACATCACTTGCAATAACAGGTATCTTAAGATATAACGCCTCCCTTATGGAAATAGCATCACCATCTGTATTAGTTGGTCTTAAAAAAATATCCTTAGAATTATCAGATATCTCCTTTATATAGGCAATAAGTTCTACTTTTGAATTTATAAACATAAAATTGTCATTAATAGTATATCTACATATTAACTTATTTAATTTATCAAAATAACCCCTGTCACTTATATTAGATATAAAAAATAAAAATCCAACATTAATATTTTTTTGGTGAAATTTATTGACAAGTTCAATACACATATCTATTCCATACAAATCTTCACCATTAAAATGATTATTATTAGATGAATTAGCTATGAATATAATATTATGAAGTGATTGAAATTTTTTTATACTTTTAAAATGCTCATCCTTTTTAACATCTTGAATTTTTAATGGAAATATTATAGCAGGTACTACTTTTATCTTATTTTCATCACACCCATCTTGAATCAGCTTTTCTTTTATACTTTGAGATACAGCGATTATAACATTTGCTTTCTTATAAACCACTCTATGCATATATTTATAAATATAATTAATATTATAAATATCATCTCTAAAACTATGGAAAGTAAATATTAGCTTTATCTTTTTAGGTTTAAGAAATGAAAGTAAAAATCTTTTTTTCCAATTCAAATCATGATAATGAACTATTTTACATTTATTTATAATATAAAACGTAAAATAAAATACATACTGGTTCCTTACATTAAAAATTCTATCATTTTTTTTATAATCATTACCGTTATTTGTATATATAATATAAGTAACCTTATCTTTATCTAGATATTGTTTCAATCTTTTTATATGTATCGATATTCCTCCATATGGTGGAGGATATATGCCTATTTGTGCAATATCATATTTATCCATATTCAACCCTTTCTTTTTTAACCTTAAACTATATGCAGTTAACAATTTTAATGATTATAACAAATAGCTAACTCCCCATAAATATGTACCTAAGAAATACACAATATTTATCATAAAAATTAGAATTTTATCTTTTCTATTAAAATATTGATTACATTTACCCCAAAATATTATAAATAATATAATATACGGCAATTTCCACCTCAATTGAGCCCCACCAAAATACATAAAAGAATAAGTAAGTACTTGTATCAAACAAAATAAAATATATGGTATATATTTATAATCATTCTCACTAAAATAAAATAATATATAATATATAAAAATAATTAGTGAGACTGGATATACAAATTGCCACATCAATTCTAAAACTCTACCAGTTATCCCCTCAAAAAATGAAACATTATACCCTACAGGTGTAAATAAAGTTTTAAATGGAGTTGGAAAAAATATTGTCCTCAATGTACCTATCCCAAATCTAAAAAATATATTATTATTGTTTAAAATATACGTATTTTCCGATAAATAACCTCCATAGCCCTCAGAAATTTCATTTGTTGCATCATTTATCGCTATTTCTTGAGTTTTATTTAAAAGTTCACTAATAAATGGAATACGATAAAGTGCAATACAACTAATTAGTATAATAAATAAAATACCTACTAATTTTTGTTTTAACTTTTTTGATTTCATAATACTAAACTTTATTATAATTATTTGAACTAAAAATATAAACAAATAGATGTAAATAGATTTAGGCCTTATATAATTACTAAAATAAGCTAAAATAAAATATGTAATTAAAGCTATAACACTTCTTTTTTTAAAAAAAATTTGTAGACTATATAAGCTTTCAAATAATATATAAAGTAAAATTATATCTTTAAAAACTCTAATAGAAGTTAAAATTAATCCTCCATTTGTACAAATTAGTAGTAAAATAAACTTTATGTATTTTTTATTCAAATTGATATCAATAGATCTTATATATAAATAAACTAACACTATTATATTTTGTACCAATACAATATTACATATTTTTAAAATTACTGGTGTTTTTATTACACTCGTAATTAAAACTAAATATTCAAATATAAAAAAGAATTTGATATTTGGATATCCTAAGAATATAATGTAATCATTAAATTCTTTTATTGACAATTTATACGTTACTGCATATTTTAATATAACCCAATACCTATAAGCATCGGTCCCTATAGTGCCATCTAGCCCGTTATGTAAAAAAATTTCTTTCTGCAAAAACCATAATGAAACTAATGAAATAACTAAACTTATTATTATATATTTGATTATCATCATTCTATGTTTATATTTTATCTTTGAAATTCTATAAAATAATAAAATAATAAATCCTGCTATTATCAACATACTATTGCCACCATCTCATACTATTTTATCTAATTGCCCTTAACAATAAAACTTTTAATTATCTATAAATATTTTTGTATTTCTTCAAATCTTTTTTCCCATGTATTTTCTTTTGCAAATTCAATATTATTTTTCCTATCTTTATCTTTATTATCAATTGCTTTTACTATATCTTCACAAAATTCATCATAACTTTTAGCAACATAAGCTGGGCTATTTATATATTCCATTTCTTTGAAATTAGTAGAAACAACATTTAGCCCTACACTCATATACTCGTATAGTTTTATTGGAGTTATTGAATCTGTTAACTTATTTACTTTGAATGGTATAATTCCAACATCACTATAGTACAAATAATTAGGTATTTGTTTGTAATCTATCTTACCTAATATATGAACATTTTTATATAATTTTAGTAAAGATAAATTTATTTTACATGGACCAATTAAACAAAAATCTATTTTATTCAATTTTTCTATACAGTACTTTAATAAATTCAGATCAAACCAATTATCGATTGCACCTATATAAATACAACTTTTTCTTTTATTACTTTGAAATTTTCTTGGGAAAATATATTTTTTTCTAATAAAGTTGTCTAACTCAACTCCATTAGGCAAATAAATCAAATCTTTTCTCAAGCATTGTTTTTTTTCAATTAAACTATGTGCAGTAACAAAGACTAGATCAGCTTTCCTAATTATTCTTTTTTCAAAATAGGACATTGTTCTACACGCTTGACTAAAACCTGTTAAATCATCAGCACATCTATAAATTAATTTTCTATATTTAATTATTTTGGTTAAGTAATAATATTTAGGATTAGTAAGCCATAATATATCAACATTATTAAAATTATTTCGCTCAAAACTATTTTTCAAATTAGGTATAGTTAATTTAATACTTAATTTATTAGCAAACTTTGTATTTAATACTGGTAATCTTCCATATAAAATCAAAGAATAGGGCGAATATCCAAATATATTTTTATCCAATTTTTTAAAAAATTTTTTGTTTAAATTCCTTCTTTGATTATAGATACTACTATTAATAATTTTCGTTATATGATTATAAACCGGTGACAGCCATAGAACTTCATACCCATTTTTTGAAAACATCATTGCATAATGATGATTACCAACTTTAAAATCGCTATTATACTCTAAGTATTCCGCCATAACAATTTTTTTCATTTCTATCCTCACTCTATAAAATATCTATTATATTCTCCAATATAAAAAACCATATTTCCTAGCTTCTACAGCATTAACCACTGCTTTGGTATCTATGCATACAGGATTTTTATTCATAAGCTTGGCCATATGTTCACAGTCATCATAATTCATATCATTTTGTTTCGTTAGAATCAATACTGCATCTGCTTTTTTCAAAGCTTCTTTTTCATTTTCAACCTTGAAATCATATCTTGTAGGTACTATGGGATCAAAGGCTCTCACTTTCGCCCCAACTTTTACAAGAAGCTTGCATATATCTATAGAAGGGCTTATCCTGTCATCATTGGAATAATCTTTCATAGCTAGCCCCAAAACAGCTATCTTACAATCTTTAATATTTTTATTTCTGCTCTTTAAAAGTTCTCGAAGTTTATCAACTATAAATTGCGGAATTAAAGCATTTTTTTTCCGTGCAAGCTTTAATATATCCATAGATACATTCATTTTCTCCGCTCTTGGAGCTATATAATGATATGCATTTGGAATGCAGTATCCACCAACACCAGGACCCGGCGTTAAAAGATTTACTCTCTTATGTGTATTTGCAAGTTTTATTACCTCAAAAATATCTATACCCAGAGCTTCTGCAAATCTGGCAAATTCCTGAGACATGGCAATATTTACATCTCTCTGGACATTTTCAAATACCTTCGAAGTTTCCACTGCCTTTATACAGGAAGCCTTTACTATTCGAGCTTTACAAACCACTACCAAAAGTGATGCCGCCCTTTCCAAGCTTCTCTTATTTACTGCCCCTACAAGTGTGGGCATATTTGCAAATTCTTCAAAGGCCTTTCCCTCTGCAATTCTCTCTGAAGCATAGGCAAGATAAAAATCAGTTCCCGCTTTCATATTTGATTCTCTTTCAAGTATGGGCATTATAAATTCTTCTGTCGTTCCCGGAATCACAGTACTCCTTATAACAACTAGATCACCTTTTTTTAAATTTTTCCCTATGGTTACACATGCATTCTTCAGATAATCCATTATATACTCACCATTTTTTATCGGTATACCTACAGTTACAATTATATTATTACATTTTCTTACTGCTGCCTCACCATCTACCGTAGCTTTATATTTACCTTTTTTTATCTGCATGTTCAATATTTCTCGTATACTTACTTTATAAAATTTCTCAGTATGATTAGTCAGTCCCTTATTAGTATTTGCCACAAGCAAATCATCTACATCCACACCTATGGTTTCACATCCTCTCAATGCAAAGCTAAGGGTAAGGGGCAAACCCACAAATCCCTGTCCAAATATACATACCTTTTTATTAATATCATTTTCATCTATGTTTTCATCTAAGCTTTCAATTATATCCAAACCACTTAAATTATTTTTTACTATTTCCATAAAATTTTCCCCTTCTATGTATTTAAATTAAAAAATATAAATAAATCTTCAATTTCTTAAATAAATATCAATTACAGCATTACAACATTTTTCCCATGAAAAACACTTTAATCTATTCCTAGATTTTAAAATTAAATCATCACATATTTTTTTATCTTGAACTACTTTTATAATCATATCACCTATTCCATTTAAATCATAAGGATCAATTTTTATTGCAGCTTCTCCCACAACTTCAGGAATAGAAGTTTTATTAGACACCACACATGGTATCCCATAACTCATAGCTTCAAGCGGTGGTAATCCAAATCCTTCATAAAACGATGGATAAACAAATACCACGGCATTTTTATATAAAAATTTTAACTCATCATCATTTACTTCACCAGTAAATAATATTCTATTGTTCAATTTTAAAGTATCCACCAAATCGTAAACTCCCTGATACATCCAACCGTTCTTACCAACAATAACCAGCTTATAATCATTAATTTGATTCTTAATTAAATCAAAAGCTTTTATAAGTCCATCAACATTTTTTCTTGGCGATATTGTGCTAACTGTAAGAATATATTTATTACCTTTTAAATTTAAAATGCTTTTATTAACATTGTTAATATCAATAAGCTCTTTGGAAAAATCATTAAATCCATTATAAACAACTTTGACTTTGTTTTTAACATCAGGATAATACTTTAATATTTCACTTCTAGCAAAATTAGTTATTGCTATTATCTTGCTAACTTTTTTTATAGATAAAGCAGTTATAAAATTTTTCCATATAGTTGTCTTCCATGTAAAAGCGTTTTTAAAACTTTTAAATGCTAAATCATGAATTGTGATAATAATTTTATTTTTAGAACATAACGGTGCCATAGTATCAGGATAATGAATAATTGCATCAGGATATTTTTTATAAATCAGTTTAGGAAGTTTAAATTGCTCATAATAATTTCTCTGCATACTATTTTTTATTCCATAAATAATTATTAAATCTTTATTACTAGCAAAATCAAATAAATCTTTATCCTCTTCTCTTATGACAATCTTAAAATCAACTTCATGTCGTTTATATACAGCTTTCGATAATTCATAACAATACCTTCCTATTCCTCCACTTAACGAAGTTTGAAGTGCATTAAATACTACCTGTTTCATTTATAATACCTTCCAGTTCTATTAATTATTTATAAAATTTCTATTTTTAATTAATATAGCTACCATCTGTTTTACATATCCATTAAATTTAAGTATAACTCTTCATGTTCTCTAGCAACTCTTTCAGCATTAAATTTTTCATTTACACTTTTATATCCATTACTCACTAAATATTTCCTAAGTTTATCATTATTTTTAATTTCAATAATAGCGTCACAAAATCCATCTATATCTCCATAATCAACTAATAACCCATTATAATTGTTCTTTACTACATCATGAATTCCACCAGAATTAAAAGCTACCACTGGTTTTTTAGATGCCATGTATTCTGCCAAAGCAAGTCCAAATCCTTCCCATTTTGATGTTAATATACCAACATCAAATAAAGATATATATTTAGGTACCTCATTGGTCCAACCGGTTATCAAAAAATCATTCCTTAATTTGTATTTGTCAATTAGCTTTTCAATTTTATCTCTTAATTCTCCATCTCCGACTAATACAAAATAACAGCAACCTAATTTTTTTTTAAGTCTTTTTGCTATCTCAACAAAACTTTCAGGAGACTTAGCTTCAGATATTCTAGCAACCATTCCAACAACAAAATTTTCATACGGAATATTTAACTTTTCCTTTATATTTTCTACATCAAAATTAATTTTATATCTTTCTAAATCTATACCATTATATATAACTTTGGTATATTTTTTCGGTTTTATATTATATTTTAATTGACTATTTTTTTCATGATTAGATATATTAATTATTACATCTGTAAAATTTGCCAAAATTTTTTCCACATACACATACATCAATTTTTTTCTATTATCCACATCCATATCAAAGGCCCAACCATGTGCATTATATACAACAGGTATACTTAAAAACATAGATGCTATTCTTCCCAATGCTCCTGCTTTACTACTATGTAAATGAATAATATCCGGATTGATTTTTTTTATGTATCTTCTTATTGTTATAATAGACTTTAAATCCAAATTAGGGGAAATTTCTCTTACCATGACAATTGTATCTAATTTACATCCAATCTCTTCAAAATTTTTTCTTTCTTCTTCATATTCCTTAGATGCCAATAAATAAAATTCAAATTTCCCTCTATCCATGTATTTAATAAGCATCTTCAAATATTCTAAAACCCCGCCGTTTGACTGAGCTATATGTAATATTCTAATTTTCTTCATAGGTTTCATCCCGCTAATGTTTATTTATCTTTCCCTTTATTTCTTTAATTCTCTCAATATCCTCTTTTTTCCCAACAAAAATAATATCGTCGCTTTCCACTACAAATACATCCTCAAGCCCAACAATAACAATTGGCTTATTCTCAGAATATACAATATTGTTACTGCTTCTGAGGCTCCTTATGTCACCCATACACACATTGTTGTCATTGTCCTTTTCCCTGTAACGCTCAACCGCATGCCAGGTTCCTATATCATCCCATCCAAAATTCGAGGGAATAACATATATATTTTCAGTTTTCTCCATTATACCGTAATCCACTGAAATACTGTCCACCTGCGGATATTCTTTTTCAAGCGAACTGCTGAATTTTTCATTTTCTTCTTTAAATATGCTCTCCAGAATCTTATATGTATTGTTTAAATATCTTTTTGTAAGTTCCAATATAGTACTGCATTTCCATATGAACATTCCGCCGTTCCAGAGAAAATTCCCCTTTTCAATATATTTCCCTGCAGTATCGGCATCAGGTTTCTCAACAAATTTCTCAACTCTATATACATGAAAATTGTTGCTGCCTTCACTGCTTGTAATTGCAGCTTCATTAACTGCACCCTGTGAATCAAACTGAATATATCCATAACCTGTTTCAGGTCTATCAGGTTTTATTCCCAAGGTAACTATTGAAGATTCGTTATTTTGTATGAAATCAGCCCCATAAGCTATTGTATTTCTAAACCTATTTTCGTCCACTACAAGATGATCTGAAGGAATCACTAAAATAGTCGCATTGTCTTTACAGTGCCTTCTTATGTAAAATGCTGAAAGTGCTATACAAGGTGCCGTATTTCTTCCTACAGGCTCTACTATTATATTGTTTTCCGATAAATCAGGAAGCTGTTTTTTCACAAGATGCACATATCTTTTCCCGGTTACTATAAATATCCTGTCTGCAGATATAAGAGGGAGGAGCCTTTCTACAGTCATCTGAATCATAGTTTTTTTACCTAAAAGTTTTAAAAATTGCTTTGGCTTTTTATCCGTAGAAAGAGGCCAAAACCTCTCACCTTTTCCGCCCGCCATTATGAGTGCACAAAGCACGTTTTAACCACCCTTCCAAATAACATGTCAATATGCATTCTTATTTACAAACCCTTTAATATCCATCATTCAGCCCCGTCATCGCCAAAAAATACTCTAAAAGTCTTGAATATAAGTTTTAAGTCCAATAATGTGCTTCTATCTCTTATGTATTTCAAGTCCAGTTTCATCCAGCCATCAAAGTCAATATTACTTCGACCCATTACCTGCCAGTAACAGGTAAGCCCTGGCTTAACAAGCAGTTTCATTCGCTGGCGTTTTGTAAACTTTACAACTTCTCTTGGAAGATTAGGTCTTGGACCCACAAGTGACATTTCGCCTTTAATTACATTAAAAAGCTGAGGAAGTTCGTCAAGGCTTGTCTTTCTTATAAACCTGCCTACTTTTGTAACACGTGGATCCTGCCTTATCTTAAACACAGGACCAGTCATTTCATTTCTGTCCTTTAGCTTGTCCAAAAGCTCTTCTGCACCACTTACCATAGAACGAAACTTATACATTCTAAATGGTTTACCGTTCAATCCAATCCTGACCTGTGAAAAAATTGCAGGGCCCTTTGAATCGAGTTTGATTGCCGCGGCAACTATAATCATAACAGGAGACAGTAGAATACTCCCAGCCAGTGAAAACACTATATCCATTGTCCTCTTTAAAAAATAATAACCAGCAGTCTTACCGTACTCATCGACCGCTTCCGCTTTTCTTTCCCTTTGTGCCGATACTTGTGCCGATACGTCTACAGTTTTATCCTCCAAATTCTCCAATTCTGTCACCATGCTTTCCCCCATACTAACAAAATTTATATAAATCTTACAATTAATATTATAACACTGCAATAATTGCCAAACAACCGCAAAAGCCTGACTATTTACACAATTTTATCTGTTCATTTATGTTATCGTATATTAAAGTAATAATTTTACCCATATTAAAATAGATTAAAAATTCTATATTTATTCAATATAAATCAAGAGAATATTACTGCATTTTTCCCCATAAATTTTACCTTTACATTTTTAGGATCTGTCAGCAGGTGACGTTATCAAGTTATTCTAAGGCTCAGGTGGAGTTTGCTAATAAAGAATATTTTCTCCACCTGAACCTTAGCAGAACTTATCCAGGCGTGCAGCAGCGTTTATCTTCAACTTTAAGAAGCTGGGAGTATTAGCAATGGCAGCATTCGGATAAAAATTAGCCAGTACGATATTTCCGGGATCAACCGGTATATTTATCGTGCTGGCTAAATATTCCATATATTATATTACCCTGCAGAATTCACGATATCCTTCAGCCTCGCTACAGCTCTCCTTTTTCTGGCAGCTGCCGCCTTGTAGGATATTTTCTGACTCAGTGCGTATTCTTTCAAGCTCGCTTCCCACATATAGTACCAGACCACCGCACTTTTTTCCTTGTCGGAAAGTTCTCCCACAGCTCTCCACAGCTCGTCATACTGCTGTCCTAATATGAGGTATTCTTCAATATCTTCGTCTGACTTCAGTGTATCGATGAACCTGATGCCATCTTCGGTGATACTGTACAAACTGCAGCAGAATTTCCTCTTTATGCTGTTTCTTATTTTGGAGTAGAAGTTCTTTTTGACGGCAGCTGCGGCATAAGTGGAAAAGTGGTATTTTGAATTCATGTCATATTTATAAACAGCTTTTATAAGGGAAAGTCTTCCCTCCTGAACCATGTCCTCAAGCGTATATCCTTCTATATAAAATGAACTGGCCAGGTTTACGACCATTCCGTCAAATCTCCTGCAGATTTCATTCAAGGCAGTTTTATCTCTGATTTTAGCTCTCGAAAGGAGATTTTCAAGCTCAATTTTTTTCAGCAGGCTGTGATTTTCTCCTGCAGTCTCTCCGGAATGCTTGTCCATAATATAATCGGGTTTGAATTTATATCTCATATCATTCTCTCCCTGCGATTTTTTAATTTACCCATATATATTTACTGTCTTAAATATCTTATTTATAAATACGATATTTTGTGCCTTTGCGTAATATTTTACCTGAATAAAGGGCCTGGAACAGGTATATTTTTGTCCCGGACCCTCCTCTGCCCCACAACTTAACTGCTATTTGACTTCAAGTTCTACAATTGAAGTGTCCTGCACATATGCTGAATCCACAACTTTCAAATCCCCATTTTTCGTGTCAAATATATTTTTTGCAACAATTGCATCCATGGCGGTTTTTACTTCCTGATCCGTTATATCCTCTTTTACATTGGAGATCTTTATAGAAGCTTTTTTGCCTTCCTCGGTCAGGAAATTCATAACCAGCGACTTAGACATACTAGGCACCTCCTTTTTTCAATTGACAGTGGGCAATTGAAAATTGTCAATTGTACACTGTCAACTGTTCATTGTCCATTGTCAACTGTCCATTGTCTAAGAGTTCGTTATGCCGCTCTCGTCCTGTCTTATGATTTCGCTGAGAGTTTTTCCCAGGAGATTTTCTATTTCCTTGGCAACATCGTAGAGATCCTGAGGGACAGCATCTATCTTTAAATTTGAAAAAGTCTGTCTTTTGGTTATTGCCCTACCGCTGCTGTCCACCCCGTCCTTGTACTTCAATATCATTGAGGTCTGCAAAAGTGTCGATCCGGCGGACATATTTACCACCTCCTTTCATATAATACATATGCAGTTTTTTAAAAATAGCCATGTTTTTTGCAAAAAAAATAAAGGCATAAAGATAATTTCCAATTTAAAATCTTTATACCTCTCAAATCTATCTTCCGATTCTTTTCCTTTTCTTCTTCTCCTTGACCTTTTTGCCGTCCTCTCCGTAATAATACTGGTAGTAATATCCGTAATATCCCTTTTCCTTTACCTCAAGCTTGTTCAAAACAGCTCCGATTATATTGGCACCTACCTTCAGCAGTAGATCCCTGGCCTTTACAACTGCTTCTTTTTC
Source organism: Clostridium lapidicellarium (assembly GCF_041224415.1). Lineage (NCBI taxonomy): Bacteria > Bacillati > Bacillota > Clostridia > Eubacteriales > Clostridiaceae > Clostridium > Clostridium lapidicellarium. The sequence goes on from NZ_JBGFFE010000020.1 coordinate 28,020, forward strand.
CGCCTGGGAAGATGCTATAACCAGGAGGCACCCGTCCACATAACGGGATAGCAGCTGGGCATCTGTCACTGCAACCACGGGAGGCGTGTCCAGTATTATGTACTCATATTTTTCCTTGAGTTCCTGCAAAAAGTTTTCCATCTTCCTGGAGGCCAGAAGTTCTGCCGGATTCGGCGGTCTCATACCGGAAGGGAGTAGATCCAGGTTTTTAACTACATTTTTCTTGACTGCATCTTCAAAACCGGCCTTATCCGCCAGCAGGTTTGAAAGCCCTGTTTCATTGGAAGTCAAAAATATCTTGTGCAATTTGGGTTTCCTCTGGTCGCAGTCTATGAGTATAGTCCTGGCACCCGTTTCCGCCATGACTACCGCCAGATTGGCAGAAGTAGTGGATTTGCCCTCGCCGGGTCCGGAACTTGTAATCATTATGGACTGTATTTTTTTATCAAAAGAAGAAAATTGAATATTTGTTCTCAAAGTCCTGTAAGCTTCCGCAATAGGATCTCTGGGGTTTCTTACAGTGACAATATGTATTTTATCCATTAACTTCACTCCATCTGTATATCAAATCTTGTTGCTACGCTCTAAAAAAGCTAAAAATCCTCTTTTTCTCTTTTATCCGGTTGTCCGGCGGATCTATGAGCTGATTTTCCAACAATTTTTCACAATTTTTCTCCACACGTCCGCATATGCCGCGGTCGATTTCAGAAGCCATTTCAATGGCAGTACTGATACCCGGACGCCTTCCTCCCATGGAATGTGCATCTGATGCTATAAAACTGCTGATACCACTTTTTATCAAAATTCTGGCGGTATTTTTTACTTTTTTGCCGAATATACCTTTTATACTGCCCGTATTTACCTGAAGCAGACATCCTTCATTCAAAAATTCATTAATCTTTGATGGATTGCCTATAATATACCTGTACCTTTCAGGATGGGCTAAAATCGGGTGCACACCTCGGATTTGAAGCTCGTATATTATATCCATGGCATCCTCCGGCATATCTATCATCGGAAATTCAACCAACATGTAATCCGTATTTCCAATGCAGCCTATCCTGCCGCTCTTGTAATATTCAAGACTATACCTATCGAGCATCACTTCCTGACCGGGAACAATATCCACATTTATATTTTCCCTTTCCGCTTCAGCTTTCACCTTTTCCACAAGTTTTTTTATATCACTGCAGCTGTTCTCGTAATACCCCCTGTAAAAATGGGAAGTTGCCGCTATGGTCTTCACCCCGTCCGCTTCTGTTAATTTAAGCATTTTTACAGTCTGCTCCATGGATTTTGAACCATCATCTATACCCGGAAGTATATGGCTGTGTATGTCCACCATATGATATCACCACCTTTTGTTCAGTTTACAATTTACAGTTTGCAGTTGACAATTGTTCATTGTCTAACTCTGTTCTTTGGGTATTATACCGAGCACCGGAATTCCAATCTGCTTTTTTATGTCATCTTCGGTCTTTATAGTGTTGTCCATATACTCGAGCATAAAGGAAAATCCTACGGAAACCAAAAGTCCTATAAAAAATGCAATGGCTACATTAAGTAGCTTTTTGGGTTTTACAGGTTTGTCAGGAAACCTCGGGCTGTCCATTATGTTTATATTTCCACCGGTGGGAAATACCTTTTTAGATTCCGCTATAAAGGAACTGCTTACTGCATTCACCATTTTCACCGCTTCGGCAGGATCCTTGCTCTGGCCCTTTATCTGCAAAATCTGGGTTCCCTGCTGCGGTGTTATGGAAACCACTTTTTTAAGTTTTTCCGGGCTGAAAGCTCCATTTAATTTACTTGAGGCACCTTCCATAACAACATTGGATCCCGCAATCTGGGCATATGTCTTTATGAGATTCTGGTACATCATCACGTCGTTGTACTGCGTGTTGCTTTTACCGTTTTCCGCAAGTTTCCCTATTATTATGGTGGTATCCGCCTCGTAAGTGGGTTGTATTACAAAAAAACTCAGCACTGCAGATGCCAGAGTACATATCAAAACCACAAGTACTATAAGCTTTCTTCTCTTTTTCAGCACATTAAAAAAATCTCTTATATCCAGTGTTGTTTCTTCATCTTCCATTTAGCTGTTACCTGATTTTTAAACGTCAGACATCCACACCTGACTGACATTTTTACATTATCCGACAATAACGCGGCAGCTTTACAGGCATCAGTCATTTCCGCACCTGCCTGCTGTCCAACAATCAGGATTTTCACCTCTTTTCCCATGTACTTACACACAATCTGCCACTTTGACGGCCTGTCCGGGCAGCGTTTGTTCACAATTTGTTCACAACCCCCGGGGACTGCCTGTCCACCAAGCTGTTTCACTGCTGCTTTGCCTGTCCACCAGGTGAAGCCGCAGCTAAATTCCGGGGACTGCCTTGTCCATCCTTGCCCTAACGGGAACTGTCCGTCCATTTAGCTAGTCTGCCGTGGATTTTCAGGTTAATTTCCCATCATATTGTACAGCATCTCTGCAGAGGATGTATCGACATTTGAAAGTATCGCAGACTTGAGCTGTGACTTTTCCTGCGGAGAAAGCTTTCCATACGCAGCCCTTATGCTGCCTTCAGCCGAACGAGGGTTATAGGATGAATTGCTCATGTTTCCCACCACGGACATCATCTGGGCTATGACAGATTTCTGGGCTCCAGTGCTCACAGAGCCTGAAGCTGCATTAAGCCCCTTTATTACCCCGGAAAAGTCCTGCTGGTCATTTCCGGAAGAAGTTTCATTCTTCGAAGTACTTCCGGTGCCACCGCCGGTTTTTCCCGTTTCACTGCCGGCACTGGTTCCACCATTAGTTTTCGTAAATAAATTCAGATCCTTTACTATATCTTTTAGAGAATCAAATTGTCCTTTCAACATATTTTCGATGTCAATCTGCCTTTTTTCCAGTGTGACCAGAAGTTTGTCGTCCTTGACACTAAGTGCCGTAATGCCCACAGGTATCCCCTTGGTACTAAATACTACGGAATCCTGCTCAACAGCTGCCCTGTCTTTTAATCTGCCTGACAGTTTTTCCATGACATAGGATTTTGGAAGCGTGATCTTTCCCACCTTAAAATAATCCGGGGTATATTTTATCTTATCCTTTTCCTTGGAAATACTTCCTTCCGAAGTGAGGAGCACATTGAAACTTTTGTAAGATGAAGGTATGTAAAATTTTATTTTGTCACCTTCAAGTCCCGCCTGCACCGCCTTAACCGTAATGCTGCCGCTTTTGTATTCCTTTGAATAAAGTGATATTACCTGGTTTACCTCATCTTCTGTGAGCTCCGCAGTTCCGCCGCTGTCCTGCGCCTTTATTATCTTGTCAAACAGGCCCACTGAAAATTTATATTTAGGGACACTGTAAGATGACTGCCAAAAAACAAGTTTTCCAAAAACTGACACTGCTGCAATCAATGCAAGAAGTACAATTAAAAACACGATTTTTTTACCTTTTTTTGAACTTTTCATATTATTTCTCCCATTATTTTTCTCAAAATTTAAAATCAATTCAGCCTAAAAATTATAAGTTATCCAAAAATACATTATTTATTATAACATATCTTTAGATAACTTATATGTAAATTTATTTAAAATTAATAGTGGAAGCAGCAGCTATATATCTTTAAATCCAATTTTATTTGCAATGTTAATTATATCCGAAAGGCTGATCCCTGAACCCGTCACGGCATCGGCAAAAGCATTTTTTTCTCCGCTGGAAAGGCTATTGTAAAGTGCCTTTATTTCCGACACATCCTCTTTATAGTCATAACTTGGATTTGCCAGGTAATTTTCAATGGAAGCTACCGTCTTGGATAATATCTCCTTTTGAGCTGAATTAAAAGATGAAGTATCTATGGTCTTGAGTTTTCCCAGGGCAGAAGTTAAAAACTCATAATCGGACTGCGAGATCCCCGGTGTCTTACCGTTTAAAATATCCTGCAGGGAGCTTACAATACTTTCAGGTACTGCAATTGTACCTCCTATGGCAGTGACTTTTCCATTCTTTGCATTTTCCTTTAAAAACTTTTCCGTATCAATATTTACCGAATTATAGGTAAGTATCAAAGGAGAAGAAGTCTTTGCAGCCAGTGCTGAAGCCGAGAGAGCGTCTGCAAATTCATTTCCCAGGAGTCCGTCGGCTCTCACTACATAAACATTGTCAAATTTTATGCTCCCCTTGAAATAATCAAGCACCTTTACATTTGTATCAAACCTGTTCTGACCGCTTATTCTAACCGCAGCAGGAGAAACCTGTGAAACTACATTATCGGATATTACAGAAGTTCCGCCAATTACATAGGAATTTTTTATGGATGATTTTTCCCCATCTATGTAATTTTTAACTGAATCCGGCAGAGATCCGGGTGCCGTCAAAAGTATCGGCATATTCTGGCTTGCCGCAACAGGTGCTATTGAAAGGGCATCTGCAAAGCCATAGGCAGAAGTGACCACCACACCTGCAGGAGACTTCAGCTTTGATGCAACTTTTACAGAAGTTTCAAATCTGTCCTGACCTCCTATCCTCTGGGGGTCAAGTCCCATTCCTCTAAGTTCATTTTCTATGTCCACAGATATGGACGCAGTGCCGCCTATTTCTATGACATGTTTTGCCTTGAGCCTCACTATCTCATTTTTAGTGTCCTGATCCAAAGTTTTGCTTGTAGTCAAAAGTATCGGGGCGGAATATTCCTTTGCAAGAGGCGCCGCACAGAGTGCGTCGGGATAGTTTTCCCCGCTGGCAAGTACTACATAGTCCGATGTATCCCACCCGCTCTTAGACACCTCGACTGAAGTCTGGTACCTGTCCTGGCCGCCCAGTCTCGGTACCTCAGCAGAAGCCTTTTCCGGAAGTGCCAGACCTGCCGACGATGCCAGGAATATTCCCAGAACCAGTGTAGAAAATATTTTGCTTTTTCTTATCATAAAAACAACCTCCTTTAATTAATTTACAATGGACAATTTCGTTCAATTCACAATTGGCAGTTAGCGATTCTCTTCAATTTACAGTTTACAATTGACAGTGCACAGTTGTAGAGGATTTTCTTTTGCCGTGCCTGGAAAATATAAATTGGGGATTTTCCGGGGGAAAATCTTGCTTGCCTGGGAAATCCTCGTTTAAGGAAAATCCTCATTGCTTGAACAGCTACAGCTGTGTATTCGGGCTAACACTTGGACAGTTACATACTCGGCTCAATACATGGACATTTACGGTCGGACAAGCTACATATCCGGGCTAATGCCTGTACAATAGTGCTGGGGGAAACAAGCAGGACTGCTTGGACAGCTAAAATATCCAGAGCAATGCTTGGACAAGGAGAGGACAGCTGCCTCATTTTGTCTACAATAGTGCCGGGAAAACAAGTGGAAGGAAAACTGCTTGGACAGCTAAATTGGCAGTTATTTTATTCATAATTTATTAACAATTTGTTCATGACCCCCGGGGGTTGCATGTCCACCCGACTGTTTTCCGCTGTTTTGCTTGTCCACTCGGCTGTCTTTCACCCGTTTCGCCTGTCCACCCAACAAAACCTCGGCTACACTTCAGAGGTTACCTGTCCATTCACTTTTTCTCACTGTTTTGCCTATCCGACCTACTGTTTCCCACTCATCTCGCCTGTCCACTAGACAGAACCACAGCTAAATTTCAAAGGTTGCCTGTCCACTCTGCTTTTTCCGCCCACTTCACCACATGGCCGTACGCTGCCAGATTCTAAAACATAAATTATATTCCAATGGCAATTATCAATAGAATTCAGGGGATTGGCCTGAGTTCTACAATTATCACAATTACAGTTTAAACTTATTTTTTTATAGTAACATTGACATAACTATTGCCAGATATATTAACTGTATAAGTTCCTGTAAGATCATAATTTCCATCTGGCAATAACACTTTACTTACTAAATCAGTTGCAGCCTGTTCCGCTGGTAGCGAAGAATCAAATAAAGTTATATTTCCTTTTTTAATATTATTTACTTTAGAACCTAAAACTTTAAGTTCTAATGAACTTGGAGCACTCTTATTATTATCAAAGTAATATTTTATTTTATCAATAACATTGCTTCTAAAATCCCTATAAGCATAACCAGCTCCTTTAGTTTTTACTTCATCCACTATAGCATCTGCATCAAGTTTACCAGCATCATCAATATATCTTGAGCCCAATCCAGCTAAGAAATCATCTAAGTGAACACTGTTTATAAGAATATTTTTCTCGTTTATTATATCCAATTTAGATTGTATTTTATTAATGTCATCTCTTATCTGCTGTTCTTTCCAACTGCCATCTTCATTTTTATATCTTGTTCCAGCGTCTGTAGATATTCCACCAGGAGTACTTATATTATCTTTCTTCATCTGTACAGTTACAACACTATCATCATAACCAGCATCTCCACTCTTCAGAATTTTAAAATAATCACTATTATTTATACTGTTTACAACGTCTTTATAAGAATCATTATTTTGTATTGTGGAAGCAAGGTTAGTTTCAGTGCTACCGCCGCCACCGCCGCCGGTAGATGCTTTGCCGAAGGCATCAGTTATTGTGTCTGCCAGGGAGTCGGATATGTTCAGGGTACCGCCAAGTACTGTGAGTGTGCTGTTTTTCGGTACATTGTCCTTGAGGAAACCTTCTGTGGATGAGCTGAGCTCATAACCTGTTATTACAAGAGGGTTCTTGTTCTTGGCAGCCAGTGCACCGCCGGTCAGGGCATCTGCAAATTCGTTGCCTACAGGTCCGTCGCCAAGGGCAGCATATACATTATTAAAATTAAAGTCGGACTTGAACTTGTTAAGTACGGCTGCATTTGTAGCATACCTGTCGGTTCCACCGAGTCTTTCTGAAGATGGAAGGGAACTTGCCACGGAGTCACTTACAGACATAGTTCCGCCTATTACATAAGTTGCAGTTATATCCGAGTTGGTTTTCAAGTAATTCGATTCTGCATCAGGAAGGCTGTTTTGCCTTGTCAGGAGTATCGGTATTCCATTTATAGCCGCTGCAGGTCCTGCGGACAGGGCATCTGCATAGCCTTCACCGCTTGCCACAACTGCCTTTGTAGGATTGGTTCCAAGGGCATCGGCTATTTTTACAGAAGTTTCGTACCTGTCTTGTCCACCTAATCTCTGAACATCCTGTACAGTTGAGACCTTGGACTTTATTTCGCTTTCGACATTTTCAGGGACAACTTTGGTGCCTCCTATTACAATTACGTGCTGAACTTTCAAATCGTTGAGTTCCTTCAGTGCGTTCTCATTTAAACTGTCGCCTGTGGTCAAAAGTATAGGTGCATCTTTAGCCTTGGCGAGGGGTGTTGCACAAAGGGCATCTGCATAGCCTTCACCATTTGCCACTATGGCATAATTTGAGGAGCTCCAGCCTGAATCTGCAACTTTTGCAGCTGTTTCATACCTGTTCTGTCCGCCAATTCTGGTCACCTGGCTGGACGAATCAGCTTTCACGGTTGATGGAAGGGTTGTCCCTGCAACCAGCAAAGTCGCTACACTGCAAGCTGACAAAACTTTCTTACTATTTTTTTGCATATGTATTACCTCCATTCATATTTATTTAATAAAGTTTCAAAAAAGACAAACATCTTACTTCACTTATCCCCTATTGTTAACAAATTGTCATATCTATATTATACTATTAGAATTAGTATTTTCCAATAGCATACAGATCACCTTTTTTCAAGCAAGCTCCTTGCAAGTCCCTTTACTATTTATTATTCGTCTATATTTCAGATTTTTTTAGACATTATCCCAAATTATAAAAAAAACTGTGAAATCGACCTATTTTATAGATAAATCAATTTCACAGTTTCACAAATCTGCACATACTGCAATTATACTCTTTTTATGTTTTTGCCGCCGTTTATCCTAACCTGCCTGTAAATCACCGACCAACCATCCAGGGGCTGGTCATTTTCAGGGTGAACATCTGTCGGAAACGCAAAGTTACACAGCTTGGCCCTGTATGGACTCACGGTAAAATCCTTCATGATAAAATTGTTGGACTTCACTGCCCTCCTGTTTTTGTCAAGTACGGTCATAGGCATTTTATTAATGGTGATGGGCTTGTTTGTAGCATTTCTCATAACCGTGGTCACAAGTATGTTGCCGTTTCTCTGGAGGCCTATGCTGAAAGTGGATATGCTGAATTCTCCCTCTTCCATTTCAGGAAGGCCGTCCAAAAATTTGTCAAAAACGAGCTTATCCTCAACAGATATGCCCTTAGGCAGTCCCTCGTACCTCGGTCTCACTTTGGAAGTTATGTTGAATTCACCATTTAAAACGATCTTCCAGTCGTCCTGAGGTATCTTGTCCACTTTAAGATTTTTCTTCTCAAAATACAGTTTCACGGGCCTTGCAGAGCGTGGCGGAAGTTTTCCCAGGGATGCAAGGTTAAATGTCTGGGAGGCCAGAGTTTCCCCTTTGGAATTTACAATAAGAAAGGGTATCTTCTGCAGGTTTAAATTGGTGGAAAGCCCGTTTCTTATATAGACCTTGACTTCAATCTTATCTCCCAAATCATAGGCATATACGCCTGATACATTGAGCTCGCCCTTTTTTATCGGCGGTAGATCCCTTATCTCGTCCATATAAATTTCCTTCTGGACATCTGAAACTACATTTTCCTCCTCATCTAAAAGCGAAAGTACCGTAGAAACGTATTCTCCTCTGTTATCTTTCTTGCCCTTTTGTGTCTTTTTTGCCATATTAACCCTCCAAATCTCAATAATAACACGTTTATCTACAATTATACTATCAATTATCTATTATACACCTTTTTACACCCGGTTTATACAGATATTTTATTTCACAGTTACATTGGCTATGTTCTTGTTATTTTTCACTGCCATCACATTGACCTGCATGTTTTTATACTTCTTTTTCAAATCATTGGCATATTTCTGTGCCAAATCCTTAGCTTCCTTATCACTTGTCCCATTTTTAATTACCATGGTTGCTACGGCCCTGTTGTTCTGTACATACACCTTTCCATTCAGTATAGGCTTTTCCTTTTTAAGCTGGGCGGTCTTATCCGCATCTTCAGTGATCTTGGGGGCCTTGGTAGTCTGGGAAGTCTTGGCACCCTGCTCTCCGGACTTATTTCCAAAGGAACAAGCTGTAAAAGACAGCATCAGCGTCATGATAATTGCAGTAATTCCCAGTAATTTAAACTTTCCTTTCATAAAATTATCTCTCCCTATATATAACTAATTGGTTCACAGGTTATATTCTACCATACACTTTGAAATTTAACAGCCGTACTTTAAAGTTATTCATAAAAAATTTACTTGGAGAGATCATATTGGAATTTTTCGGAAGCCACCATGTAATTGTCCTCTGCATTTTTTAAATTTATCTTCTCGCTCTGAAGGGCAAGTTCGGCGGAATCCAGATCAAGCTGGGTAAGGGCACCTGCCTTTACCTTGGCCGAAGTATTGTCATAATTTAGCTGGGCATTTTGAACTTTCACATTTTCCGTATTAACCAGATCCTCGCTGTTTTTGAGAGAATAATAGCTGTCCCATAAATTGATCCTGAGATTAAGCTGCGTATTATAGAGGTTATTTCGGAGATCCTCTATGGAAAGTCCGGTGTTTACCTCCCCTGTGGCATCATTGTATGAGTACTGCTTGTATATACCCTCCTGGATATTTAATACGGCTATATTCTGGATTATCTTTTCCATGTCATAGGAATTGTTCACCGCATTGTCGATTCCCGCCTGAATATTGCTGTCATCAAACTTCACGAACTGCTTTGAAGCAGGCAGAGTCAGTTTTATACCTGTATTTAAATCCATATTTATAATCTGCTTTACATTGAGCTCGCACTGCTGAAGCTGGGATTTAGGAGTATTTAAAGATGCCTCGAGCTGGCTTTTTTGAACTTCAAGAGACTGCAGTGCATCATTTGTCAGCTGTCCATACTGTATTTTGATTTTGGTCTGTGCAATTTTCTTATCTGTATTTGCTATCTGGGCATTTATGTTGGCTATCTGGTCCTCTGCATTTACGGCATTTAGATACTGCTGCTCTGCGGAGAATTTCAGATCCTGAAGTGCATCTTCCCTGTCATGCTTGGCATTTTTTATATTCTGCTCGTCCTGCTTTGGAACTACATCTATTGCAATTTTCACCGATGCATACTGTCCCGGAGGAAAATTAACAGGATCCTTGTCGCTGTTTAACATTGCATTTTGATGATCCCTGTCGAACTGCCTCTGATAGAGGAGTATTTTCTGATCATACATCTGAATTTCCTTATTGTTTTTTTCTATACTGCCAAGTACCTCGTCAAGAGTGAGAGACCTGGTGCTGCCTGTATCTATGGTGCCGGCAGATACAGCTGAAGTACCCGCAGCAGCTTCGGCCGTGCCGGATTGTGCAAAACAAGTTCCGCCCATGCCAAGTACCAGGACAATTCCAATTGCAGCGCTCAACTGTTTTTTCAACTTTTTTACCCCCTGTATAAAATAATTTTCATTTAATTTTCGATACATCGTCTCCAATGCCGCAGGCCAGATTCAATTTGATCTGCGCCATCCATATGTCTCTTTGAAAAGCCTTCAGATCATTTTGTGCGGCTTTCAAATCAACTGCCTTACTGTCAAAATCCATCTTGCTTATCACGCCCGCATTGTATTTTACCCCTGCGGCATCATAATTTCTCTTTGCCAGGGCAAATGCATCCTTTTTGGAGTCAAGCATCTTAGACTTATTCCGAAGGTCATTGTAAAGGCCGTTTATTTCAACAGATATGTCTATTTTGTCAGCATCCAGGGCATCTTTTGCCTGGTTCAGTTCGTACTGCCCCATCTGGTTCATGCCATCATATTTTGAGGGAAATATTCCCCTTATAACATCGTATTCAAATTTCCTGAGATTTATATTCTCCGCAGCATTTGCAATCTCCGCCCTGTTTTTCAGCGCATCGCCTACATAATCATCGTAACTTCTTATATAAGGGGATTCAGTAAGTTTGTCCCTTAGAAGCACATCATATTTCGTATATATATTTCTGCCCAGAATCTTATTCATCTTCATGACTGCAATGTTGTACTGCCTCTCGGCCCTGTTCAGATTGGAGCTCTCACTGTAATAATTTACTTCGGCATTTTTTACATCTGCCGGAGAAGCCATCCCGAGTTTCAATTTAAGCTGGAGTGCCTTGTAATTATCACCGGCATTCTGAAACTTCTGGTTTTTAAGTTCAACATCGTCCCTGGAATTCATAAGAGCTGTATATTGGGTATAGGCAGACAATTTCACCTGATTTTCAGCTACCTTGCCCTGATTTGAGTATTTATAGATGGAAAATTTAGCTTCTGCAGGAGGATTTGCTATGCCCTGCATAAGCGTGAGTTTAGTATACTTGTCCAGATTGTCCCCGCCTTCGTCGAGCTGATCCGCATAGCTGCTGGCATTTTTCACGGCCTGGTCATACGAATTTTGAGCCTGTTTCACTGAAATGCCGGCACTTTTCACCTCATAGGATTCCTTTACTGCAGTATCAATGGATGCGTCAATGTCGAGAGTACTGCCCTCTGCAAAGACAGGAGCGGCTGCAGAAAATAAAATGACAGCTGTTGCCGCAAATATTTTTAATTTGTTCATATTTTCCCCCTTTCGGACATTAATGTAGCGAATTATATAAAATGCATCCCACTTTTTTCAATATGTTTAATATATTTAACGGTATCTCTCCAAATCAGTCAAATACTTTATCGATAAGCTAATTTTACCATAACTACATATACATTTCCATACCTTCAAATGCAATTTTATATATACAGATTGTAAATTTCATATTTTTCTTATATGGTTTTTTCCACATTTGTGCTAAACTTTATATATGTATACTAGTAAAGGAGGGAAAGTACATATAATGAAAAAATTAGTAGGACTAGCTGTAGGTTTAACTATGCTATTCTGTACCGCAGCTCCAGCTTACGCTAAAACTACATATAATGTAACAAGGCTTGCGGGCTCCGACAGGTACGAGACATCAGCAAAAATTGCAGCTAGCTTTCAAAGTGGAAACTTGAACAATATAATACTTGCAAGCGGGAGAGATTTCCCCGATGCTCTTGGAGGCAGCGTTTTATCCAGAAAATACAATGCCCCCATACTGCTGCTGGACAGTGACGTAAACAACGATTCAAATGCTTTTGACTATATAAAAAGTCATCTGAGCACTTCCGGAAACATCTATGTCCTGGGTGGAACTTCATCCATAAGTGAAGACATTTTAGACCACATCAGGGAAATGGGCTATGGAAATGCCAAATTCACAAGACTGGGCGGCTCCAACAGATTTGACACCAATAAATCTATAATCAACTCTCTAGATGCCAAGACCGGAACTCCAATAGTTCTAGTCAACGGGGAAGGCTTCGCAGATGCCCTGAGTATATCCAGCGTAGCCGCTTCAAACGGTTACCCTATATTCATGATAAAACCGGACAGCCTGCCTTCAGAGACAAAGGATTTAATTTCATCCATAAAACCGTCCAAGGTATACGTAATAGGCGGACAGGCTTCTGTGTCCGATTCTGCCGTAAACGAGCTGAAATCCCAGCTGCCGTATTTAAATGAAAGCGACATACAGAGACTGGGCGGAACTACAAGATATGACACGTCCATGAGCGTATGTAAAAACTTCAATTTAAATTCAAATTCAGCAGTGCTTGCAAACGGGACAAACTTCCCGGATGCGCTCTCAGGAAGTGCACTGGCTTCCAAATTGAATGCGCCAATAATTTTGACAGATGGAACCGACATATCGAGCCAGAAAGATTTCATAGACTCTAAAAATTACAGAAATATATACCTTCTCGGAGGGCTGAATTCCATAGATCTATCTGTGGAATACCTGTTAAAGGACTCATCAGTGGTACCCCAGTCCGAAAAGGACTATGTAAACAGCCTGAAAAATTACTGTGAATACTACGAAAATGAGACTTCCAACACCGCAGATGAACTGAGTCAAACCTATGACAATGCCTCGAGCACGATGTCAGAACTCAATTCTGCCAGTACTGTGGATGAAATGCTACAGTACCTGGATCAGATGGTACAAGTTCTGAGCAGCGGCAGCTCTTATCTCACAACCTACAAGAACAATCTGACAACACTTAAAAACGAGGTATCAGGCTTATCCATACCGGATGGCATGGAAGTTTTAAACAACCAGTATCTGGATAACATAACCACCCAGATAAACTCTGTAAATCAATCTATAGATTACACAAACGACTGCATAGACATACTGAATTCCATCAAGGACGGAATAAACACCAAGAATGAAGAAGAAATAGAGACAGGCTCCCAGAAACTACAGGATTTAAGCCAGGAAATAAACAATATTTCAATTCAGCACGGTGACAGTGGCATATATGACTTATATATAAGGCTCACAGATGCCTTGAACAATTTAAATCAAGAGTAAATACAGTCTGGGACAGGCAACAAAAAGGCCTTCATCCACCAAAAGGATGGGGGCTTTTTTTGGTCTATGCTGGAGATTGGGTAAACTTGGAAAAACAGAGAATAGAGTTTGGGGGAAACTGCTTCATTTTGTTTACAATAGGAATGGGGAAACAGGGAGGAACAGCTGCTTCATTTGTTTACAATAGAGATGGGGGAACAGGAGAAGCTACTTGGACAGCCAAATGGACAGCCAGTGAACGGCCATGTTGTTCATAATTTATTAACAATTATGCTGCCATGAAATCGGCAAAAGTGTTGATATACCTAGGTTTTTCGGGAAATTGATTGGCTGAGATGTTTAGATAGATTTGTTCACACTTTGTTTATGACCCCCGGGGGTTGCATGTCCATCCGGCAAAATTCCCAATAAAATCCGGGGGTTGCATGTCCATGACGCCGTTTTCTTCTGTTTTACATGTCTATCCTGCTGTTTCCACTGTCCCCCCGCTGTTTTGCATGTCTACTCCGTCATTTTCTGCTCGTTTTGTCTGTTCATCCGACAAATTCACGGCCAAATGGCGTGGTTGCCTTGTCCATCACGCCATTTCGACGGTATTTTCAAAGTCCTGTCCTTATGGTATCAATGCAGGGTTTTACTATTCCCTTTTTCTCCATGGCAGATGCTGTTTTTTCATAGCCATAGGTGAATTCTACCAGTTTTACATGTACTTCATCATCATCCACATTCATGATTACATAAGTTCCATTGGGTCTGCCTATCTTGGGTTTGCCGATGCTGCCATCGTTTATGAGTATTTTAGGTCCATATTCTTCCTTATATGGTATATGTGTGTGACCGCATACAAGTACATCACCCGTAAATGCTTCCATGACCTCTTTTGCTTCACTGGAACCTTTATACAGGTATTCATTTATGCGCCGGGTACTTCCGTGTACAAAGCAGATTTCCCTATTTTTAAAACGGAAGCTTATTTTTTGCGGCAGTGATTTCAAATAGTTCAGATTGTCTTCTTTGAGTTGGGCTGCCGTCCAGGGCATTGAAAATTCGTTGACCTTGTTGTTTCTTATATAATTGAACTTTTTTTCCAATACAGCTGCATCGTAATTGCCCAATATGTTCAATATATGTTTTTCCCTTATGAATTCTACAACTTCATTGGGATACGGACCATAGCCTGTCAAATCTCCAAGGCATACTATGGTATCTACATTTCGCTCACTAATATTCGAAAAAGCCTCTTCAAGGGCTTCCAGATTTCCATGTATATCAGAAATAATTCCTATTTTCATATCATTTCACTCCTTACAATATTCGTCAAGAATCAAAACTTTTATAATTCATTTTATCACAGCTTTCATTCCCAGTAAAACAGCAGATGCGTTTTTACACCCAATTTGTGTTTATAAAAAATATGTACTAAAATTATAATTAGAATATTTAGGAGGGAGAATATGATGACAGGAAATACTGCTTTAACTCCACAGGAAGTTGCAGATATGCTGAAAATAGCCAAGAATACAGTATATGAATTGATAAAAAGAGGAGAGTTAAAGGGTTACAAGGTAGGTAAAAAAATCAGAGTAGACGTGAAGGATGTGGAAGAATACAAAAACAGGAAGAAAAATGTCCGCGGCAGGAAAAATGCTCTCTCATCTTCGGACATTTTTTACCCGGGAAATAGCAGGAAAGACGATTTTGTAATCTGCGGCCAGGATGCCATCTTAGACATACTGTCACGTTATATATCCATGCGTTCACCCGGAACCAGAATATTCCGCTCCTATGTTGGAAGTTACACCGGACTTTTGGGACTCTACACCGGAAAGGTACAGGTGGCCACTGCCCACTTATGGGACGGAGACTCCGGCAAATACAACATACCTTTTGTAAGAAGACTTCTTCCAGGCATCCCGACAGTTATAATCCACCTGGCCTGCCGTATGCAGGGTTTTTATGTTTCCAGGGGAAATCCAAAGAATATTCACGGATGGGAAGATTTTAAAAGGCCGGATATAAACATGATAAATAGGGAAAAAGGCTGCGGCACCAGAATACTTCTGGATGAGCATCTCAGGCTGCTTAAAATTAAAAACCGGGATATTGCAGGTTACGACAGAGAATGTTTGTCTCACCTGGCGGTAGCCAGTACTGTAGCGAGAGGAGAGGCAGATGTCGGCATTGGAAATGAAAAAACCAGTCTGCAGGTTCAAAATATAGATTTCATACCGATTCAAAAAGAAAGATATGAGCTTGTTCTGAAAAGAGATGACATGAATAAACCCCCTTTCAACTTGATAATTGAAATACTGCAGTCAGAAAAATTCAAACAGGAATTGGCAGGAATAGGGGGCTATGATCTTAAAGAGACAGGCAACATCATAGCAGAGCTGTAGAAATAAAAAATCGCCGTTCTAGGCGATTTTTTTGCAATTCACAGCTGTCTCAAATCGGCTGTTCGGCACACTAGTACCGGGGAAAACAAGGGAAACAGCTTGAACAAATTGGACAAATGGACAACCAATAGGCAGGCGTTTCGTTCATGATTTATTAACAATCATGCTGCCACAAAATCGGTAAATGCACTGATATGCCTAGGATTTATGGGGAAATGCCTGTCTGAGATATTCAGATGGATTTGTTCACAATTTGTTCATGACCCCCGGGGGTTGCATGTCCACCCGACTGTTCCCGCCGTTTTCTGTTTTGCTTCTACTTTATGCTGTTTCACATGTCCACGTTTGTCCGCTGCATGTCCACCCCACCATTGTCTGTCTGCTGCATGTTCGCGGGGCAATCCGCCGAGCAATCATGCAAGACTTTTCAGGATATCTTCAGTGTTTGCGGTTGCAAGTCCGACGGAATTATCAGATATTCCATAATATACATACAATTCTCCCTGCTTCTCCACAGCACCGCAGGGAAAAACCACATTCGAAAAAAATCCCATAGTTTCGTAATCTTTTTGAGGTGCAAGAAGCGGCTGTTCGCTGCGGGCGATAATTTTCGAAGGACAGTCTATGTCCAGCAGAAGTGCCCCCATGCTGTAATGGCCGTCGTCGTCCACTCCATGATAGAGTTCCAGCCAGCCCCTGTCTGTCTTTATCGGAGGTGCGCCGGCACCTATCTTCTGGGAATCCCAGTGACCTTTTCTGGTATGTGCCACAACCTTGTGATTTCCCCAGTGCAGGAGATTGTAGGATTCAGATATCCATATGACAGGATCACCCGTGCTCTTGGATACGGGCCTATTTAAGGCAAAATACTTGCCGTTTATCTTCTCCGGGAAAATCACCACATCTTTATTTTCCGTGCTAAAAATATTGCCGAGCTTTTTGCAGCTTTTAAAATCAGAAGTTACGGCCAAGCTGGTGACGACACCATATTTAGATACCGAACTGTAAGTTATATAATAGCGTCCATCTATTTCAGTTATTCTGGGATCCTCGACGCCAAAACTTTCATATTCATTTTCAGGATAGATAAAAGGTTTGTCGTCCACTTTGAAGTTAACCCCGTCACTGCTTCTGGCAAGCCGCACATGGGACATAGAAGTAAGGTACAGGAATTCATAGAGATTGCCCTTTTCCTTGACCACCCTGGAGTCACTAAAATCATATCTGTCGTCTCCCCTGTCCAAATCCACGGACTTTAAAGAGGCGCTCTGGCCGTCCACAACGGGAATCTTTATTCGCTCGCTGTCATTTTCCTTGAATCTTTCCGCAACTCTCATTGCAAGTATTATTTCATCTTTATACTTGGCCGCTCCCGGATTGAATGTTCCAATAACTTCAAAATCCCTGCTGGAAGGATTGACATCCCCACAGGTTATAATGGGATTGAATTCATACCTTTTTATATTCATCATCACACTTCCTCTTTTTTATCAGAATATTCGTACTCATAAAAAGGATTGTCTATCTCAAGGGTCTGGGCTTCAATATCACTTATACCGGCATACAGGACAGCCTTTTTGCCTTTGAATTCAAGGCCTCCTCCAAACACAACATCATATAAGGTTTCGTCTTTACTAGGCCCCGGAAGGAAATCCTCTCTGGCTGCAATAATCTTTACATCTTCATACTTCATAGAATTTATATTAAGCACAAAAGTCATAGAATAGTAATGTTTCATACCATCCTCGTCCATTTTAGCTATGTGTCCAAGTAAACCGATGTTATTCTCGTCAATAGGGTATATGCTGTTTATTCCGCCCCATTCATCGTCATGTAAAAAGTCATTTAAAATCGGCGCATCCTCTATGACACCCATACTCAAATCATTTAATCTCTTGATTTTCGTGAAACCTATCTTGCCCTTTCCGCCTTTGGCTCCCTGAGGTCTGGTTAGAACGCCTATGCTTCCATCCTTAAGCTCGGCTATGCGTAAATCCTTCATGCCGTCTGGTCCCACAAAAAAAAGCTTGAGGTGGAAAATGTCCCTTCCCTTGTACATTATGGTCCTCCATATGAGGTTATAAGGGTTGTTTATGCTGTTGAACACTTCCACACCTCCCACTACCAGTTCATCGTCTATCTTGGTGAAAAAGGGATCTTCCAGTTCCATGACAGGTGATTCCACTATATGGCACCAGGCATCCCTGTATTTTTCAAAAAACAATACCATGGAATCCCGGCCTGTCTTGGATTCAACCCTTCCCGCCACCACAACTTTCCCGTTGTTCAAAAAGGGAGCTGTTATATTATACACATCTTTATTGAATATTCCTATGAATTTAACTCTTTTTGCCGATTTTCTCGACTTCTTCATCTTATGCTGTTTCAGCAGTTCATCACAATTGATGATCATATATCCGCACCTTCTTTGTTTAACCGGTGTATAACCTGACAACACCTGGTTTTAATAAATATTACTGTTTTCTTTCTATTCTACTACTATACTATTCTATATTCACGTTTTTTACATAGGGTATTTTCAAAAGATCCACTATGATTTTTTTTATTTCACTTTTATTCTTGGTATAAACTCTAAAGTTAAGCCTCGCCTCCACCTCATTTTCCTCCTTGTCAAAGTGTCTTTTTACCTGGACAGCAGATATCTTTATCTTTGAATTCTTTAAAATGTCAAGGGCGGCATTAACCCCATCTGCAGAAAGATCCGCCTTGCCCACAGAGTAGGATACATTCTTCTTGAATTTGTTGAATATCTCAAGACCCACGAGAATGAGTACAGTGGCACTTATGCCGGGAATATACATACCTGCACCAATTGCTATGCCAATTCCGGCGGTAGCCCACAATCCGGCCGCAGTAGTAAGTCCCCTTACAAATTGATGTTCCACTATTATAGTACCGGCCCCAAGAAATCCAATTCCACTTACCACCTGGGCAGCTATTCTGCTCGGATCGAGTGAAACGGAATTTACATAGATCATATCTCCAAACCCATACTTGGACACCAGCATTATAAGTGCACTGCCCACCGCTACAACAAAATGTGTTCTAAGCCCTGCTTCCTTGAAATGGCTCCTTCTTTCAAAACCTATAAGACCTCCCAGAACTCCTGAAATAATCAACCTGGCTATCATTTCCCACTGACTCATAAAACCTTCCCCCTATATCTTCATAAAAAGCTGCAAAAACAAATTGCGAATTAAAATATACTATAATTCTATACTATATAGTACATAATTATAACATAAAATGGCACTGTGAAATTAATCGCAGTGCCATAAACCTAGTTGATGTCAATTCTTCTGCCGCTGTTTTTGCGTTTCTCGGATTTGGGAAGATTAACCTTCAAAACTCCATCTTTAAAAGAGGCGCTGATCTTTTTATCATCTACATTGTCAATATAAAAACTTCTTTTAAATTCTCCATAATTTCTTTCACGTCTTACAAAGTTCTCTTTTTTATCTTCCTTAGAATCGTTTCTCTTTGCAGATACAGTCAAATAATTATTGTCAAAACTCAAATCTATGGAATTTTTATCTACTCCCGGAAGATCTGCTTCAACTATATATGAATCATCATTTTCTCTCAAGTCGGCCCTGAAATTCTTACCAAAGCCATTCAATCCAGCAGGGAAAAAATCGTTATTGAAGAAGGATTTCACAAATCTTTCAAATTCGTCGCCCCTGCTCATGGAATTGTCCCTTCTAAATGGAACCATGTCAAACATAAAACACAACCTCCTTCTAAACTATAATCTATACTTCAATTGTTCTGCCATCCGGTAATCCATATTACGTTAACATAATACAATAAAAGGTCAAAGAAAGTCAAAGTCTAAAAAATACAGCTTTATTCTGAAAACAGAAGTCATCGGCAGTAACGGCTACATATTTTAGTATAAGCATTATATTAAATTATAAACTATATTTATAATGTTTTTTATGACAGCCTCTAGAAAATTTGAAAAATGATTGAATTTCAATAAAAAATTATATTCGAAACTAGGACCTGCTCAAGGGAAAAGTCATGCAGTGTATTCCCCCGCCGTGCTTAAACATTTCACTTATATCGGTTTCTATTACCTCAATTCCACAAGCCCTGAGGGCACTGTTCACTTCAGTGTTTTTTCTAAAAGACACCGCCTTGCCGTTTCCAAGCGACTGGAGGTTGCAGAAGCAGTCAAGCAAATGCTCCCTGCCCACTTCTATTAGATTGAATTTTCTGCTTCTCAACATATTCAAAAAAGTTTCCGGTAGAACCTCACTGCATATGACAGCAAGTTTCTCCGCAACCATATTGAAGCACATATCCAGGTGGAGGCATCTTTCGGAGGACCCGACAGGTATCACTTCATAACCGTACCTGGCCACCTGCCGCCTTATCTCATCAACCCCCGCCTCATCGGTGCGTTCCAGCATACCTATGGCCATGGTCCTGTCATCCAGCATCCAAAAATCGCCGCCTTCAAAATGACCCCTGCTGCATTTCGCAACACATGGAATTTCAAGTTCCTCCATCTTTTTCCTATAGGCTTCCGTCTCGCCTTTTCTGGAGTGTATTCTAAAATTTCCAAGTATGTACCCTTCCCTTACGCAAGCGCCAAAATCCCTCGCAAACACCTGGTCATGCAGACTGGAATCCGGTGTCATCAGAACCACTTCAACTCCATTTGACCTGTATGCCCGGACCAATTCCTCATGTTCCCTCATGCAGAGTTCATTATCTATTTTGGTTTCGTTACCGCCTCTGCCTGCATTTTCCTTCAAATATGCATAAATGGGAGGACACATGAGCACTTTCTTAAGAGGTGCCGTCGAATTTCTCACAAAACACCCATTCACTTTCATCGCCCCCTGGCATAAAAATTTTCTACATTTTATATTTCCCCATTATCCCGCATATTATCAAAATAACGTAGACGGTTTTATCCAAAATAAAAAAATTGCACTCCGCACTGTTAAACGAAATGCAATTTCCCATGAAGTTTACTGGATGTCAATTTTTCCTCTCTTATTCTCACCTTTTTGTATTTTTGGAAGGACAACTTCCAGAACACCATTGTTGAAAGAAGCTGTAATGCCCTTATCATCTACATTATCTATATAAAAACTTCTCTTTAATTCTCCATAATTTCTCTCACGTCTTACATAACCTTCGCCCTTGTCTTCCTTCTGATCTCCTCTTTTCGCAGATACGGTCAGATAGTTATTGTCAAAGCTCAAATCTATAGCATCTTTTTTAACTCCTGGAAGATCTGCCTCAAGTTTATAGGAATCTGCATCTTCCTTAAGATCAACTTTAAATCCCTTGCCAAAATTGCCTGCAGCTGGTGCAAAGAAATCATTGTTAAAAAATGAATCTGCGAAATTTTTAAACGCATCGCCCTGATCTAAGAAATTACCTCTTTCAAATGGAACCATATCAAACATGGTACATACCTCCTTATACATTTCATTCGATTTTATTCAAGCAGCTATCATCTATCAATATTCCCTCCCAGATTGTTAAAACGGAAGGCAGGCACTGCCATACCTGTACAAGATGACTCCCTGGTCCGCAGCAATTCTATCCATGTAAAAAATCTTTTGCGGCAGCCTCAAAATCACCTGATTTTATAACCTGCGATTACTTTCTGTATCAGCAATCCTTATTACAGTATTATAATACAATAAAGGTCAAAGAAAGTCAAAGTCTAAAAAATACAGATTCCAAGTTTAATTGATAGCTATTTTCAGTAAGGAGGACATAACTTATCCCATATAAAAAATATACATGCATTTCAAATATACAAATGCTTTTTCCGGCAATTGCTGAGACTCCACGTTACTAAAAGCCAGTGAGTTCTTATGAAGATAACTTCCTATATGTCTCGAAAAATATATAGACTGATTATTTTCCCCAGAGCTTTCACTATCAAGGACTGCATCCAATCCATTGACGATAGTATAAAGCTTATCTCAAAACCTTTTTTTATTTCCATATACGCTTCAAATTATACAACAGAAATAACTTTCAGTCATTATGTCAATTAGAGATGGTTTGGAAATTGCTTAGAAATTGCTTGTCCAGCACTGTTTTTTACTGCCTGGCTGATCATAAATGGTATGGATAGCTTGTCCAGCTAGAGATGGCTGGAAATTGCTTGTCCGGTGCTGTTTTTCGTTTACATTTTGTTCACTATATTTGAGAGCAGCCTGATCCTTTCAGTTCAGGAAAATTCCTGTATCTGCCAAGATATCAAGGATATCTTGGCAGATGGCTTGGCTTGAAAAGCAGCTGAATGTTTGCAAGTTTTGTTCACAATTTGTTCATGACCCCCGGGGGTTGCTTGTCCACCCGGCAAAACTTTCAGCAAAATTCGGGGTTGCATGTCCACCTAATACCCAGTACATTGAGTAAAATTCTCAACGAAACTTTAGGGGGGTGCATGTCCAGCCGACAAAATTACCAAGGCTGTATGTCCAATTGACTGACTATCATGCTAATCATCATCTGTGTTAAAAATGAAGATTTCCGGATGAAATCCGGAAATCAACCATATATATTTGAATTCTGGACTTTGAGGTTCAACGTCTAAGCCGTAAAACAGCTAAACATTCGAAAACTCCATTCACAGTTTATCCGAATGCTACCATTGCTAATACTCCCAGCTTCTCAAATTGGGAGATAAGCACTGCTCCGCACCTGGATAAGTTCTTACCCTAAAGGATAACGTATTCTAAGTGTTAAAGACACTAAGAATACTGTTAGGTTCAGGGTGGAAAAAAGTAATCAAGCTTCACCTAAACCTAAGAATTACTTGATTCACTGCCTGTGTGACTGCATATCTGCTCAACTCTAGATTCAACAAATTTTCTGTACAGTTCCCGTTGGTTGTCTTTCTTAAAATAAGCAAGTATTTTTTGAGAATTTATAAGTCTTTCTTTTTCTTTCCCTATATACATCGAATAACTACTCCATTTATACTCATCCGGTTTTTTCACCATATTGGCTTTTATCGGATTAAGATGTATATATCTACTGGTTTCAAGCATCTGCAAATCAGATCTTATAAGCTCCGAAAAATATCTTTTTTGATAAAGGTGCCCTAAATAATTATATTTATTGTTGAAAAACTTGGCATAGATACTATTTAACCTCGAGATGAAATATTTTATGTGCTTTATTTTAGTCTTCAAAAGAATATGTACATGATTATCCATAAGACAATAGCACATAATTTCATATTGCCCGTTAAAATATTCAATTGCGTCTTCCAATATAGTCAAATATGTTCGAAAATCTTCTTCTTCCTTAAAAATATTACTTTTCCTATTACCTCTGGCTGTCACGTGATATACTGAGTTAGGGTACCATTTTCTTGCCCTGCTAGTCATAAATTTTCTATCCTCATTTCATATTTTTGATCTTTCCCATATAGTTTATCCTTGACACCTTTTCATAGATTTAAACTTGGTATTGAAAAATAGTATCTAAATTGATCTCGTTCAACATAACGTAACCTGCTGGATTTGCTTGCCCATGTTGAAAAAAGATTGAAAAGTACTTGTTCGGAGTTGTCCATCTGAGAGAAAGGTGCTTGTCTGGCCTATCCAGTCAATCAGTAGAAATGGAAAAGCTGCTTGTCCTGTAGTTCACGATTTATTCATAATATTCTCAGTAACTTGACCTTTTTCAGTTCATGTCTGCTCGGATAAATGCCACCACATCAACGGTTTATGGGGTTACGGTTTGGCTTGAAAAGCAGCTGAATGCTTGCAAGTTTTGTTCACAATTTGTTCATGACCCCCGGGGGTGGCATGTCCACCCGGCAAAATCACCAGAGGCTGCATGTCCAACAGACAAAGTTCCCGAGAGATGCCTGTCCAATCGGCACCTGCCTGGACCCGGCAGGGGTGGCATGTCCACCCGACAGTGATCTGTCTGCCGCTGGGCTATTGCAAATTTAAATTTTTTATGTTATCCATAATTGAGGAAACTATGGTGGACAAAATAGAAGGCATGAATCTCTGGAAAAATACCAATGTAATGAAGATAACAGCAACAGACGTAAATGAAGTTACAAACAGAATGCAGTTTTGGGAGGCCGCCAGAGATTTGTTTGTGGCCACAGCAAAACATACTACAGAATCTATAAATCCGAACAGCATAAGTGCCATTCCCAATCCGATAGAAAAATATGAAAATAGGATTGAGAGAAATTCAAAATATATAATTGGAACAGCAGCTATAAGTGCCGTTTTATAGAATTTGAAAATCCGGGGCTTACTTTTTGAGAATAAAGTATTAGCCAGGCAAATTATTGCAAAGGAGGCCAAAATCGAAACTAAAACAAGAATACAATTTTCCAGGAAAATATCGCCATATGGTACTTTTATGTTTGATTTAATCCTATTGATTACAGACATTGCCTCATTTATGTCCGCATCATTTATTGAGTCAGGGGAAGCCGAAGGATAAATCAGCTGTGTGATTTTCAATATGCTATTTGTCAGCTGCATCACAATGTTATTTATATTCGAAACCAGCTGTCCCATTTTCCACATTTCCAGGAAACCTTGCATTACTGCAGTGGACACTGTCAGTATAATCGCCGTATTCTTTTTCCCGCCGCCTATGAATTTTTGTGCTGTCGTAATTGGTTTAAGGAACATATTCACGAAAAAAACAGCTGCCTCCTTAAAGCCTGCGTCTGCGCTGCGGTCATTGGGATTGGGACGGTGTGGTTTCGAATCATCATCAATATCTATTCTCCTGGTCCCGCAGTTGGGACAGTAAATATCGTCTTCTTCAATTTTGGTGCCGCATTTAGAACAATATGCCATAATATTTTTCTCTCCTTTGCTGTAGATTATTTTAACTCGTCGTAAATTTTTTTGGACAGTTGGGAAATAAATTCATCGCTTTCTCCATTTGTCATGATGGATATAATATATGGATTGTGCGAATAAACAATTGCTACATCATGATTGTAGGATCCATTTATTCCTATTTTATGTGCCGTTTTTACCGGTAGATATTTTGGAATTTTAACGGAATCCCAGTTTGTATTTTGAAGATACAATATGGACTGACCGCCGCCGCGGCTGCCCTGGACGTATATGTGCTGCATCAACACTGCCGTATCTTTTGCCGAGAAATTTTTTGAAAATACGGGGATATTTTTTGATAGCACACTGGATATATAAGCTTTAAAATCGCCGTCATTTTTGTCGCATACATAATAGCCGAGCATATTTGAAGCCAGATTATCAGAGTAGCTGCAGGCATACTTAAGCAGCTGTCCAACACTTACAAGCTGGCCGTCGTACAGAGTGTCCTTCAACACCCCCGTACCGCCCCTCACCATGGCCCCGGATATATTATTCACATAATCATGGTAGGGAAATTTCGTGTCCATGCTTATGGATCCCTCGTCAAGCTTTTTCTGGGTGTACAGTATTTCTGGCAGTTTTCCAGTACTGGCAGCATAATAAATTTTATCCTGGTTTACTCCAAAACTTTTACCGCTTTTGAGCTCGATGCAATATAATCCCACATCTTTCGAGCCTATATACTTTTCAGCCTCCTGCCTTGCCTTTTCAATTCCAGCAGCAGGTTTTGAAACTGAAAGCTTCTTTTTGGGGACATTCTGAACCTTGTGCGGTTTTTCCAAGTTTACTGCAGCAGATATTTTTTCTTCCCGATTCACCCTGCAGAAATTAAGTCCCGCTGCTGTCATTCCTATCAAAATTACTGTACCTAAAATCAATATCAATTTTTTCTTTTTCATGAAATTTCCTTTCTGCTCACCACCGACAATCCTACGGACTTTTACGGACTTTCCAACATTATAAGGATCTATTTTTCCACGGCACTCGTCCTTTCTATAAGCTGGTAGGTTTTGGCAGTATCATTATATTTAAATTTATATATATTTTCAAAAGTCCTGGTGCTGGCCTGTGAATCGCCTTCAGAATAGTGATCATTTATGTCATATATTTCTGTTGCATCTACTATACCCGATTTGCCGTCAGGATTCATCTTATACGAATTTACCACAGCTGAATCGTACTGCTCATAAAAATTATTGTTACCTTTATAATAAGAATTTATATTGTTCATCTGCTGTTTGTAAATTTTACTTCCGGGATACATGTACTCCACCAGGGCAGAGACATCGCCATAGGTAAGTGCATTTGCAAGCGAAGAAGCATAACCCGTTATCATATTGTTTATGTCGTTCTTGTGCTGCTCCGGATCTCCACCGCTGCCCGAGTAATCAAAATAAACTGCAGTATCATTGTCGGAAAGATTAAACACGGAGCTTTTAACCTGTTCTCCATTATAATTAACAATTGCATAAATGCTTGCACCGGATGCAACAGGTCCCATTTTATCTCCGGAATTTACAGATCTGCCGGTGTCTTTCCCGTCTATATAAACTTCATTATTAGTATAATCGGAATTCACATCAAGATAAATCCCCTTTAAGGCACTTACAGCGGCCTTTTGCTTCTTGCTTTTTATGAAATCCACATTCGTGCTCTTGTCCATTTTTCCGAAAGCCCCGCTGGCTCTTCCCTCCACCTTGTAGATTCCCGGCACGTACGGCCCAAATTGTTTTGAAAAGCTGCCGCTGTCAGCCTGTGCAACTTTTTCATCATTTACCAGAATGTCAGCTCCTTTTACACTTGATGTTATAGTTAAAAACACCGGGTTAAAAGCTATTTTGTATTTTGGAAAAAAGAACATGGTCCTGCCGGCCTCAGTTATATACAAGCTATTGGTCCTATTTTCAGCTCCCCCGTTTTTTAAATTTAGAACCTGGTTATTCAAGTTGTTTATAATATCCGTAAATTCCGACGGAGTTGTCTTGAATGACTGAATAAGAGGTTTCACAGCATCTGAAGTCATCTTTATTCTTCCGTCATATGTATACATGACTCTGCTTAAATCCCCCGGATCATTCTTATTGACAGCATTTTCAAAGGCCGCAACTGTTCTCCCCGGGCTGCTCATAAATTTTCCGGCAAATACAAATGTACATATCAACACAATTGCAACAGCGGACCAGAACACTATCTTCTTTTTCCTCAAATCGCCAATGGAATTGCTAATTTCACGGGAATCTATAATAGAAGTGTCATCTATACTATCATCTTCTGCATCATTCCCCGCCTCTGTCCCGTCTGAATTATTCAAAGACTGCCCGGACTCTGTCCCATCATCCAACTTTATGTACCTGCGTGATACAGAATCATATCCACAATTTGGACAAACACTGCTGCCACTTTGCAATTTAGTACCGCACTTAGTGCAAAATTTCACATCAACCACCCCTATATAATTTATTCTTAAATCTACTGCAAAAACTCAGCAGCTTCAGCTGCAAGGTTCCCCCTCCAGATTGATTTGACTTTTTGAAGTCTCAAAAACAGTAAAATCATAGTACTGCAGTCAAAATTTCTTTTGCTCCTAAAATATTCTACAAAAAATTCATATTTCCTTCTCAAATTTTACAATTTGTTAATTTTAACGACAAAAAGAACCATCGCTGTTAATGGCTCTTTCACTGAATTATTTTCAGAAACTGGTAAGTACTCTGATGGCTGACGGATTGCTGCGGCAGCTGGGATAAGATTCCTACAGATAGATTAATTGCAAAAGCCGCTTGTCCGCTCAAACTGCTTAACAGATGGTGGATTGCGCAAAAGCCGCTTGTCCATTTACAGTTTATTCATACTTTACGGATTTGCTTGGACTGCAGCGGGCATTTGAAATGACGCCAATCCCTGAACTTAGGTGCGATTTGGCAAAGGATGCCTGGCCTGAAAAGTTGCTGAATGTTTGAAGGATTTATTCACAATTTATTCATGACCCCCGGGGGTTGCTCGTCCACCCGGCTGTTCTCGGCATTTTCCGGGGTTGCATGTCCACCTGCCAAAATCACAGCAAAACTTTGGAAGTTGCATGTCCAACCAAGACGGAAAAAGAGGATGCATATTATTTTTCATAGTGTGTCTTGCATTGGGCTATTTCAATTTGATTATTTTCAATACGGTATACCAAACGGTTAACTCCATCAATTCTTCTGCTCCAGAATCCCTGTAGTTCATATTTTAAAGGTTCAGGATCCCCAATGCCCTGATTTTCATTTCGATCAATATCTTTAATAAGCTTATTTATCCTTTTTAATGTTTTTTTATCTTGCAATTGCCAGTAAATATAATCTTTCCAAGCTTCATCAGACCATAGTTTATTCATCTTGCACCTTAACAATATCGTGCATTTTACCTTTACCTTCATTAAGTTGATTTATAGATTTTTTTAAATGGTTCATATTGGATTCACTGTAAAATGGTTCACTGGCAACAATATCAAAAGGTATTCTTCTTTCTCTCACAACTGCCTTCAGAAAAATATTAATTGCAGTAGTTGTATTCATACCAAAATCTTCAAAAAGACTTTCTGCCTGTTCTTTTAATTTTTCATCAACACGAACGTTAAGTGTTTTCTGAGCCATATATATCACCTCTTTTTTATTATATTATACAGCAACTATTTAATTTTGTATATATATTGTATATACATTATACTGCTTTATGTATTAAACATGAATTGCTTTAGTATTCTAGTAATTACATATTTGTCTCCCATTATTTCATTCACAAACATTAATCAACAAAGAACAAAGTTCAAAGAGCAAATATCAAAGATATCTGAACTCTGAACTTTGGATATATACCTTGTTTTTTTCACAATTTTCACAGCTGTGGACTGGCCGCAGAGGCTGCTCATCCGTTCAAACTGCTTAACAGATGGTGGATTGCATAAAAGCCGCTTGTCTGCTCAAACTGCTTAACAGATGGTGGATTGCGCAAAAGCCGCTTGTCCATTTACAGTTTATTCATACTTTATGGATTTGCTTGGACTGCAGCGGGCATTTGAAATGGCGCCAATCCCTGAATTTAGGTGCAATTTGGCAAAGGATGCCTGGCCTGAAAAGTTGCTGAATGTTTGAAGGATTTGTTCACAATTTATTCATGACCCCCGGGGGTTGCATGTCCACCTGCCTGTTCTCGGCATTTTCCGGGGTTGCATGTCCACCCGGCATAACCGGCGTAACCGGCGTAACCGGCACATTCAAGGCACCCCAGTCACACCCGGCAAAACCTCCCGGCAGGATCATTTTGCAGTCNTGCCTGTTCTCGGCATTTTCCGGGGTTGCATGTCCACCCGGCATAACCGGCGTAACCGGCGTAACCGGCACATTCAAGGCACCCCAGTCACACCCGGCAAAACCTCCCGGCAGGATCATTTTGCAGTCAGCGTGTATCCATCCAGGTCATCGCCTGAAGGTGAATAAGTTGTATAGCCGTAATTGCCGTGTTTCTCACTTCTTATATCAATAGTGGAACTGCTGTCATTTGCAGTTACCTTTATCACATCGCCGTCGTTAAAAGAAGATGAACTGAAGCTGTAAACAACAGTTTTTCCGTCAACACCTGCTGAAACCGGAGTGAGCGTCCTGCCTGAAGTTACGTCGGTAAATACAAAATCGTCCCCGTACTGGTTTTCTATATCATCGTCCAAATCCTGGTTGAATTTTACCTTCACAGTATCGCTGCCTGTACCTGAGGAATCCGATGCGGTGAATTCATCCGGTTCTGTCATCGGAGGTATATAAACTATCATGGAGCCAGTTTTTATGCTTCGTCCTGCGGAATCTTCAGAGCCGGTGTTTACAATGCTGAGGTTTGTGCTTTCTCCGCAGTCTTTTATGTCGTCCACTTTTTCGCCATCCTTTACGCTGCCGCTGTAGGTCAGAATTATATCATTTCCCACTGTCGTTATGCTGTCAGGCTTGTTTCCGTTTACCCTGAAATCGTTCATGTCCACAATATCCAGGGAACCTGTAAGTGAAGCCCTCACTTTTATGTCGCCGCCTATAAATGTCATCTTTGCAGTGCCCGATATGAGTTTTGGCCCATCTCCACTGGCGCTGTCCTCTATGTCGCCGATGTAGGAACCGAGGTCAAGTGAATTGCCGTCCTCGTCGACAACATCCCTGACTCCAAGCTGGATTACACTTGAGGAAGTGCTGCCGCTCCCTATGCTATAGCCTGAAGAGAATTCAACGGTAACACTTTTGTCATCATAAGAAGGCGTTACAGATGCACTGCCGGGCAGATTTCTGACTTCTCCGGTCCCGTCTCTGAACACATAATTTGACTTGTTTGAAAGTGAATCGTCATCCATGATCCTGTTGAAAAATATCGTGGCAGCGTTGGAGCCGTCTGCTTTTTTGACTATCTCGGTGACAGCAGGGCTTCCGCTGTCCATTCCGGATAAGGTGGTCGTGTAATCGTCCATCACATTGGGTTTTGCTTCAGTATCTATTATGTTTTTGACAGACAGCGTGTACTTGGAGCCGCTTAGGGCATCATCGTCAAATCTGAGGTCGAAGTTCCTGCTGCTGTTTCCGTCAACAGTTACGATGCCTATATTGTCAAGTTTGTAGCTTATGTCATTTCCCTCGGAGTCCCTAATGGTATAATTTCCCTTGGTAGTGGCATAACTCCTGACAACATCCTTGTCGAATTTCACCCTTATGGTGCTGTCGTCGAGAATGTTTGCAGATGCAACAGATGGTTTCTTGCTGCTGCTTCCATAGTAGAGGTTCATGCTTGTCTGGTAAAGTGAATTCTGAAAGGTATCCAAAATATCGTTTTCCGCAAGGACCGTGTTTATCCCCTGATCCAGCATACTGCCCACATTTTTTATCTTCACTATGCTGTCACCGAAGCCGGAATCAAATGTGACATAGGAATCGTCCACATCTACAGTGTCCCCGTTTATCTCATAGTTGGAAGGATCAAGGGCTGTCTTTGTGTCCATCGCCCTATTGTATTTTATATAGATGGTACCTGCATTATTGGTGGTGACGCTTTCAACTTCAGGCCTTCCCGACACAGGTTCAATGGTGAACGGTTCTGACTGTGACAGCATTGGAATGTTGGCGCCATTGTCAAATTTACTTGTAGCTGTGCCGTTTGGCATAGTAAAGGTATTGTTTCCTATGGGAAGCACGGAGTCAAAATAGAGATCAACACCGTCGGCCCAGCCGCCGCAGTCATCCTTCAATTCAGTATATGAAGTGTTGAGGCCATAATTCCTGACACTCCTCCTGTTTATCTTCATTGAAGACAAATCGCTCTCCTGAATCCTCACAGGTTCGGAAAATCTGACTTTAAGCTTATTACCGCCTGCTGCATCTACGGAACTGATTGAAGGAGAGCCGGTTTCCTGAAATACAATGTTATTTTCATATTTGGCTATGCTGGAGGAGGAGCTGTCATCAAGGATATTGTTTTTCACGGTAAATGTCACTTTTTTCCCCTGTGAAAATGGATTCCTGAAAGTAATTAAAACGGTTCTGTCATCATCCTGGAGGTAGGCGGAGGAATCGGTCTGCGTCGTGGAGCCCAGGGAATTGCCGTCTATTTCATAATTTGCTATTCTCTCTGCAGAATCTTCGTCTACTTTTGTGTTGAAGACAACCTTTATCTGGTTGAGTCCCACTGAAGTTACGGAGTTTACCGTATTGCTCTCTCCTACAATTCCATCTGCCGCATTTTTTATATCGGCGATAGTTTTGTCGGAAATGACACCTTTTTCCGAAATTACATTGAGCGATGCAATTGAATCAGATTTCTCCTTGATATAATTCAGTGCATTCTCTGTCTGAGGTTCACCCTCTTTGCTTACAAGTACCAGAGGCGATGAATTTATTCCAGCAATGGAGGCCGCTATGAGGGAATCCGCATACCTGTCTCCATATGCATCTGCAACGTATATTTTTTCCTGTTTAAGTTCCTTCGAGAAGGCTTTGAGTATGTTCAAGTTTGTCTCGAACCTGTCCCTGCCGCCGTTTATTCTCTCGACTGCCCCAAGGACATTATAGGTGCTGTCACTTATAAGGTTGTTCGTGCCTATAACCGTAACTTTGGATTTATTATTTTTTATAAAATCAGCTACGGATGCCATACTGTCCATATTATTTCCGCCGAGAAGAAGTATTTCATTTTTGGCAGAAGCGGCAGGTGCTGCAGAAAGTGCATCAGAAAACCCCTCCCCTCCCGTCATCATCACATTAGAAGGATCCATTCCCAATTCAACAAGTTTTTTGGCCACAGCTGCATTGGTATCATATCTGTTCCTCCCGGAAAGTTCAATGAGATTATAATTCCTACTTTTCAGTTCAGACCTTATGCCGGAAGAAATCACATTCTCCCCGCCAAGTACATATATATTCTCCGGCTTTAATTTACTTATTTCATCACCTGCAGCACTGCTCAATTTTGAGCTTCCAGTCAAGAGAACAGGTGCATCGAGCTTTTTTGAAAGTACGGCCGCACTTATGGAATCCGCATACCCGTCACTTGATACAAGGATAACATTGCTGCAGGTAGTCCAGTTGGAATCGGCAGCAGCTGCCGCAGTTTCATAGACATCGGATCCGCCCAGCTGGTTGAATTTACTCTCAGAAGCCTCTGCAGGAACTGCCGGAACAGCAGCACATATCACAAGAGAAAACACAGCAGTTCCACCTACAATCTTCATGGTATCTCTATTCATAAAATTTACTACCCCCATCCCTTTTACATTATATGAATATTGTACCATATGAATTGTACATGTAGAAAAAATTTTATGAAAATATAGAATATACAGTATAAAGTAAAAAATACTATTTCCAGAAATTTAAATTTGGGCAGAGAAAAAGCCGCCATAAAAGACGGCCTTTTCTTCCTGTTTTATCTATAGTGCGTCCACATTCTTAAAATCTTTACCACTTTCCTATCTTCCAGTACCTCATATACTAACCTGTGCTGTATATTTATCCTTCTCGAACAAAGCCCTCTTAAATCACCAACTAACTTTTCATATTCTGGTGGATTTTCATATGGGTTTTCAGCAATTATCTTCAACAATTCTTTAGCTTTTTTATCCAGTCCGCACGATTCCAATTTTTTAGCATCTTTTACGGCTTGTTTTGTAAAAACTATTTTATATTCCAACCTATATCCTCTAATGTCTTACATTCCTCTACAGGTTCTTTCTTCCCTTCAAGGATACTCTCTTTCATTCCAGGTATGGATACAAGGTTCAATGTTTCCTTTATTGCTTCCCAGTCATCAGCACTTAACATAACGACATCACCGTTTTTGCTGGTTATCTGTACAGGTTCAGAATCCAATATAATTCGATTTATAATATTATAAATATCATTTCTTGCTGATGTGACATTATAGGTTTTCATCGACATCACCTCTTTTTACATTATACCGTACGTTTTTACGTTTGTCTATACTTACAGAAATTTAAATTTGGGCAGAGAAAAAACCGCCATAAAAGACGGCCTTTTCCCTATTCTGCTTAGATTATATTTT
Source organism: Clostridium lapidicellarium (assembly GCF_041224415.1). Taxonomy (NCBI): domain Bacteria; kingdom Bacillati; phylum Bacillota; class Clostridia; order Eubacteriales; family Clostridiaceae; genus Clostridium; species Clostridium lapidicellarium. The sequence continues at coordinate 61,343 of NZ_JBGFFE010000020.1, forward strand.
ATTAATAACCCCCGAAAATGGTTTTACTAACCAAAATGGGTAATAGAGGGGTATTATCAAGTTGGTGGTTATCCTGGAATTTGTCTGTCATTTACTGGATTTCAATTCTTCCTGACTTCTTCTGTCCTTTCTCG
>NZ_JBGFFE010000021.1:0-55611 GCF_041224415.1 Clostridium lapidicellarium
ACAGTTGTCATCTAGTCATTTCTAAAAAAATGGGGAAACTCTAATAAGAGAATAGGTTGACAGACAACTGATATTCTGGTATTCTTTATTTAAAACTAATATTAAATTTCTTATCGCGAGAGACTGAGGGACTGGCCCTATGATGTCCAGCAACCTAAATTGTATTTTAAGGTGCTAATTCCAGCAGGTGATACCTGGAAGATAAGATATATTGTATCGTAAGTATATAAATCTTCTTATAGTGTATCTGTAAGAAGATTTTTGATCATGTAGGTGTCATCTTCTTTAAGCCTGAGAATATTTGATAAAAAATTGGAGGAATTGAAGATGGGTGTAGAAAATGTAGTTAATTATTTTTTAGACAGGGGGATGGAAAATCCAGTATTTAAGCTTCCTCACAGCGGTGCCACTGTGCAGCAGGCTGCAGAAACAATACATACGGATCCCAAGTATATAGCGAAGACTTTGGCATTTAAACTCAAGGATGAGGATATACTTGTTGTTATGAGAGGAGATCTCAGAGTTAGCAATAAAAAGTTCAAAAAATTTTTTAAAACAAAAGCCAAAATGCTGGAACGTGATAAAGTACTTGAAGTTACAGGACATCCTGTAGGTGGACTTTGCCCCTTTGGGTTAAAAAATCCCATAAAAGTTTATCTGGATAAATCCATAAAGGATTTTGAATATGTATACCCTGCAGCGGGTTCTAAGGAATTCGCCCTCAAAATAAAACCGGGTACAATCAGTAATCTGGTCAACGGGCAGTGGATAGATGTTTGTGAAGATTGATCCTGACTGCAGTTTGCAGTATATGATATAATTCTGGTAGATTTTCGGATAAGACCGAAAACCTACCGATTTTTTCTAACCGAGTATCCAAAATAGCCGAGAGGTTTTGAGTTCAGACTGTAATATTCTCCGTGACTGTAGCATATAAGATTTGCTTTTTCAAAATGTATTTTGTTATTGGAATCCAATAGATTTTTATCTACTTTTGTATTTAAAACCTCAAACAGAAAAAGATCGTGAGTCCCCAGAGGTGTGTTTGAGATTAATTTACATTCTAAAGCTATCGGAGATTTTTCAAGAGAAGGAGTTGAAATGGATACACCTCTATTGAGCTTTAATTTAAAATGTCTTAATTTGTTTTCCCTTTTTCCGGAGACCACACCACAGTAGTCCACAATCTTGACCATATTTTTTGTAGGGAGGTTTACGGCACATTCGCCGCTTTCCAGGATATACTTGTAGGAAAGCCTTTCAGGTCTTATCCCCATGGCAATAATTGGTTTTTTAGTACAGACAGTGCTGATCCACCCTACTGTAAATATATTTAATTTGTTAAGTTTATTTTTTGAAGTAACAAGAACCACAGGTGTTGGATTCAGCATTGCACTGCCTTTAAAATTTAATTTACCCATAATACAGTTCACTCCAATTGATTAACGATTGGATTTTTTATTTTTTGCCAGTTCTACAGAAACTCTTCTGCCTTGAAACTTCTTACCATTGGACTTTTTTAATATGACATTTCCAACTCTTTCAGGAACGCTTATAAATGTGAACTTGTTTAGTATGTCTATATCGCCTATTTCATAAGCTTCTATTGAAGAAGTCTGGGTTATGAATTTCAGTAATTTTCTTGGAGTTACGTTATCCATTCTTCCTATTGAAAAAAACAATCTCATATTTTCTTCTTCGGCATTTATGGAATTTTCCTTGTAATTAAAACTCAGTTCCTTGTCAAAAGTTATTTTTATAAGTGCGGCAGCTACATCTACAAGATTATAATCTTCATCTAATTCCATTGCTATGGGAACAAAATTTTTATAGTCGTTTTCTGATATAACTTCTTTTATTTTTTTCTCTATATTTTTGTACTTTGCTTCAAATATATCATCTACAGTAGGAATTTCCTTTCTCTTTATCTTGCTTTTAGTAAATTTTTCTATTTGCTTCAGCATCATGTACTCTTTAGGAGTTACAAGGGAGTAGGCAATTCCATCCTTGTTTGCCCTTCCGGTTCTTCCTATTCTGTGAACGTAGGATTCAGTATCCTGGGGTAGATCATAGTTTATAACATGGGATACATTTTCTACATCTATCCCCCTGGCGGCTACATCTGTGGCAACCAGAAAATCAAGAGAACCATCCTTGAATTTTCTCAATGTATTCAATCTCTGATTCTGTCCCATGTCCCCATGCATGCCTTCCACATTATAACCTCTCAGCTGGAGGTTTTCCACTAATTCATCCACACCACGTTTTGTCCTGCAAAATATGATGGCACTGGAAGGTTCATCTACATCTAAAATCCTGCACAGAGATTCAAACCTGTCTCTGTTTTTTATTTCATAGTAATATTGTTTTGTTTTTTCGACAGTCAATGTGTTTTTGGCTATCTGTATATACTTTATATTATTTTTCATGTACTTTGAAGCCAGTTTCCTTACCTGATTCGGTATAGTGGCAGAAAAGAACAGTGTCTGTCTGTCTGAATTGCAGGCTTTTATTATATCTTCTATGTCTTCAATGAATCCCATATCCAGCATTTCGTCAGCTTCATCTATTATTAAAAATTGTATATTACTTAAATCCAGGGTATTTCTATGCAGATGGTCCAATATTCTTCCAGGTGTTCCCACTACTACATTGATACCTCTTCTTAGGGATTTAATCTGTCTTTCTATGGGCTGACCGCCGTATATTGGAAGCAATGATATTTTTCTAAATCTGGCAATCCTAGATAATTCATCATTTACCTGAATGGCAAGCTCCCGGGTAGGTGTGATTATTATAGATGAAATGTTTTTCTCGTTACAGTTGATTTTGCTCAACATTGGTGCCCCGAAGGCCAAAGTTTTTCCGGTACCTGTCTGAGCCTGACCTATCACATCGTTCCCCTCCAGTATAACGGGAATTGATTCTGCCTGAATTTGGGAAGGTTCCTCAAATCCCATTTTATCTATGGCCTGGAGAATTTTGGGATGTAAACCTAAGTTGTTAAAACCGATATTTTTCATTAAGATTCCTCTTTCTTTTTTATATTACAAAACAAAACCTATCATATCATAGTATATGTATATTATCAAATTTTAATTTGATCAAATACTTTTTATTTGCCATGAGATAAACTATAATAGTATGTACTGATAAATTAAAGGAGAAGAATTTTATATGTTTGATGCTAAAGAGAGCATTCTGCCTAATGGTATAAAACTTGTTGCCATAAAAAAAGATACCCGGATGATGGCCCTGCATGCCGGTATTAAAATTGGCTCCGTATATGAAAATGTTGATGAAAAAGGGATATCACATTTTATTGAACATATGCTTTTTAAAGGTACAAAATCTAGAAATAACGAGAAATTGAATAGGGATTTGGAAGCTCTGGGGGGAGAGTATAATGCCTATACGGATACTGGTTCTACAGTGTATAGCATTACAGCATTATGGGTAGAATTAGAAAGGTCTTTAGATATTGTCTCCGATATGCTTATGAATTCAATATTTCCCGGAGATGAAATCGAAAGGGAAAGAGAAGTAATACTTTCCGAAATAAGAGCTGGTGAAGACGATGTGGAGGAGTACAGCTTCAGGAAAACAAATGAGTTGGCATTTAGAAGGGGACCTCTGAGATATGATATAGCAGGAAATAAAGATACAATAAATGAATTTAAAAGAGATGATCTTATTGCATTTTACAGCAGGTATTATGTACCCAATAACTGCTTTATTTCTGTAGTTTCTCCCTGTGAGTACGACAGAGTCTATAGTTTGGTCTTAAAATATTTTGGAGCATGGAGATATGAAAAATTTAGTAGAAATAAAGTGATAGTTGAGAAGAATATTCCCTGTAAAAAGGTTTCTTATAAAAGAGATATTGGACAGAATACTATAATATATTTGTTTACTTTTTATGGATTGAGTAAAAGAGAAGAACTGGCTCTCAGAATATTAGATCATAAATTTGGAGAAAGCGGTAATTCTATTCTATTTAGAAAGTTGAGGGAAGAAAAGGGACTTGCTTATGATGTGTACAGCGATTTGGATCTGTCGGATTATGTGAAAACTTTGTATATTTACACCTCTGTAAGGGAAGAGGGTGTGGAAAGTGCTGTCGATGTTATTGAAAAATGTATAGACAAAATAAAAAATAGGGAAATAGTTTTTGGCGGCAGCACAATTGCCCTGATGAAAAAAGTGCTTAAGACTTCAGTTGCATTTACTTTGGAAAATCCCGTTGAGATAGGAAATTATATACTTTGCCAGTCTATGAAGGGAGACAGCATATACAGATTTATAAATGACATAAAAGAAATTGAGAATATAGGAGAAGAGGATATACATGAAGTGGCTAAAACTGTTTTTAAAAATCCAACCATTCATATACTGAAGAAAAAGTCCTAGGGAAATTTAAAAGTGTATTCAGAAACTGCAGTTTCTGAATTATGAATTGTGAAATGAAGGAGTGTTCAAGGAGAAAATTATGGCTGAGCATGTGATAACCAAGGTTGAAATTCAGAAAAAGAATAGGGAGAGAGTAAATGTTTATATAGATGGACATTTTGCCTTTCCCTGTAATCTGGAACTTGTATATACTTTTGATATAACTAAGGGAAAAATTGTAGATGTGGAGTATTTAAAGGGGATAGTGGATGAAAATAACTATATGAAATGCAAAAATTCGGCTCTTACGATACTGGATAGGACTTACAAAACAGAAAAACAAATGAGGGACAAATTGGCTGAAAAGCAGTATGATGATGGTACTATCTCAAAAGTTATTGATTTTTTGAAAAAATATAAGTTTATAGATGACAGTAAATTTGTCGAACTGTACATAAAGGAGAAAATTGATTTTCAGGGCAGGAATAAAATCAAATATTCTCTGCTGAAAAAGGGAATAGGAGAAAATATCTTAAATGAAAAACTAAATTCAATTGACAGTCACTTTGAGGAAAAAGCTGCTTTGAATATGGCACAAAAGAAATATGCCTCTATTCTAAAAAGTGAGAATAGTGTAAAAAAGATATATAAGAAGTTAGGTGATTATCTGATAAGAAAAGGGTATGATTTTAGCATGGTCAAAAGCGTACTTGGAAAGGTATTAAAAGAATGCGGCAATTTCAGTGAAAAGGGAGAAAATACCTATTTTAAGAAAAATAATGATTTAGATGAACTGTACGCTGTTGCAAAAAAAAGATATGAAATAATAATAAAATCGGAGAAAGACAGAAATAAGGTATATAGAAGATTGGGAGCATATCTGATGCGCCGGGGATACCCCTGGGAGAATATAAAAAAAGTCCTGAATAAAATCATTTAGAATATATTACCCTTTGACTGAACTTGATAAATAATTTAAAATTTATTATATATGATATATAAAATTAGTTGAAGTTTGTTATTGAGTTTTAAAACTTTTTGCCGTTTAGAGGTGATTATAATTATGACTGCGAAAATAAATCCTATAACGTTGATGATAGGATTAATATTTTTATATCCCCTTGTAAAGGGGTTTTTATTTAAATTTTCATCCAATGCATTAAAGTTGGATATAAGTGACGTAAGTAAGAGCATTTCATTTATAATATCTTTGATAATGGGAACGTATCTTGGCAAAAAAGTGTTTATACAACATGATAGGGGAATATATAGAAAAATATATAATCTTATACCTATAGATTTTTCACAGTATCTTGAAAATAATAATTTTATAATATATGCGGTTATAATTCCACTGATTGTATTTATATGTTATAAAATCATAAAATTATTTTTGAATTTGATCAATTGTTTTACTTTTTATCCTGTACTTGACAGCATAGATAGGTTTCTGAGATCCAAAAGCAGCGTCTTTAAGAGAATACTTGGAATGGTGTTTCAATTTCCCAAGGCAATATGCTATGTGCTTTTAGCTGCATTCATATTGAATATAATGTCCATGTTTAACATAAATGCAAGATTGAATAAGTATATGGAGAGTTCGAAGCCCTATAATTATATTTGCAGGGAAGTAATAATACCTGTTACGAATTCGACTATTGCAAAACAACTTCCCAATATACTGGATAATTCATTTAAGGTGGTTATAAGAGAACCGGATTCAGGTGAAGTAAAAAATGCGGATAACTTAAACAGGGTAAAGAATACCGGGAATACCGTAGTATATTATAATGGGGTTACTTTGGATGAGGGGGTTAGATCAAATTCTGAAATTGACAGTTTTGCAAAAGCCCTTGCTTCAGAGGGAAGCAATACCACCGAAAGGGCAGAAATGCTCTACAATTGGATAGGAACTAATATAAATTATGATAATGAAAAAGCTAACAGGGTGTTGAACAATGATTTTAATGTAAAATCAGGTGCTATTCCTACATTTTATTCCAGAAAGGGAATTTGTTTTGATTATGCATGCCTGTATGTAGCTATGGCGAGAGCCAACAACATGAAAGTGAGATTGATAACCGGGGAGGGATTTAATGGAATAAGCTGGGTGAGCCATGCCTGGAACCAGGTCTATATTCCGGAGCAGAATAAATGGATAAATGTAGATACTACTTTCTATAAAGGCGGGAATTATTTTAACAGCAGAAGATTTCAATTTGATCATAAAAATGCCCAGGTTATAGGAGAGTGGTAGTAGATCAAGATAAATACCACTCTTGTTTAAAGCAGAGTGGCATTTATCTAATTCGATTTATCTATGTAATTTTTGAGTATGTTATTTATTGCTTTTTCACAATCTGAGTCTTTGTTGTCTAAACACCAGGCATTATTGAAATATATGAGAGCTTTTTTATTATCTTTTAGCATTGAATAGCAATATCCAAGATTAAAAAAATATTTACTTTCTCTCTTTAATTTAATTGCACAATTTAGCAGTTCAATTGCTTTTCCGTACTCTTTGAGTTTTATAAAACATACGGCTGAATTATACAGTGAAGATGATTCATTGTCTTTTGTTTTTATTGCTTTTTCGTACATATCAATAGCTCTTTTATAATTTTTTGAATTATAGTACTCATTGGCTTTTTGAAAATAACTCATTTTATTCCTCCCCAGATTATATGTTATTTTATGCTAAACTTTTATAATCCTCTAATAAATTTATATCCATTTTTGAAAAAAATATTCTGAAATATTTTATAACACCGGTTTTGACAAAAAATTAAAATGCCGGACCGGCATTTTAACTAGATTTTTTAATGGAACATCCTTTTCCTCAAATTTTTTTCTACTATTGATACTGCTTCATACATACCATAGGCTAAAATTGAAAGGATTATTATACTTAACATAACTGTATCAAGCTGGGATATCTGTCCCCCGTATATTATTAAGAATCCAAGACCTTCTTTTGCTACGAGAAATTCTCCCATTATCACTCCTACCCAGGAAAGCCCTACATTTATTTTCAGGGAGGATACCAGGGTGGGTATGGAAGCCGGTATTATAAGATAATTTAGAATTTGGGATTTTGAGGCTCCGAAAGTTTGAAGAAGTTTGATCTTATCTTTGTCTACTTCTTTAAAACCATTTAATATGGTTAATATAGTTACAATTACAGATATCAGAACTGTTACTAAAATAATAGCAGGCATTCCGTTTCCAACCCAAAATATTATTATTGGAGCCAGGGCAACTTTTGGAAGGGCGTTTAATACTACTATATAGGGATCCAGCACGTCTGAAATGAAATCAGACCACCAGAGGAGTACGGCAATAAGGGTGCCTATAATTGTGCTGAGTAAAAAACCCAGTACTGTTTCAATACAAGTGATTCCGATATGTTTAAATAAGTTTCCTTCAACATAAAGCTTTATCAGGTTTTTAAACATTCTAGAAGGAGTGCTGGTCAGAAAAGGGTCTATCCACCCCAGGTCTCCGGCAATTTCCCATAACATAAAAAAAGCTATCAAAATGGCAATCCTGCTTATTGTGACTTTTTTCTTCCGAGTATTTACATTCTTTAAATACATTTTACGTTCTTTTACATAATCCATGATTAATTGTTCAACTCCTTCCAGATACTGTTGAAGTAAATCCTGAATTTTGGATCCTCCCTGCATTTTAGCGGAGAATCATGACTTTCTTCGAAATCTATATTGTATATTTTTTTTAGCCTTGCAGGTCTTTTGGAAAGAACGATGATTCTGTTTGACATTGATATGGCTTCTGAAATATCATGAGTTACCATTATGGCAGTTTTGCCCTCTTTTTTTATTATCTTGAATATTTCATCACTTATATTCAATCGGGTTTGATAATCCAGTGATGAAAAAGGTTCATCCAGCAGAAGAAATTCCGGCTCCATGGCAAGTGTTCTTATTAAAGCTACTTTTTGCCTCATGCCTCCGGATAATTCCTCGGGATAATGGTGTATGAAGTCCCATAAACCGTAATTTTTCAACATGTCGGTTATCTTATTCTTGTATTTTTCTACGGATTTGTGCTGTATTTTAATACTGAGGAATACATTATCCCATACATTCAGCCACTCGAAAAGCTGATCTTTTTGAAACATGTACCCCATTTTAGCTGAAAAAGAAGTTAATTTTTCACCATCTACATATATTTCACCCTGAGATGGTTTTATGAGACCTGATATTATATTTAAAAGAGTGGTTTTGCCACATCCAGAAGGACCTACTATACTTAAAAATTCACCTTTCTCTACAGTGAAATTTATGTTTTCCAAGGCTTTTGTAGAACTTTTTGGTGAGTGATAATTCATATAGATGTTATTGACAACTAATTTATTCAAGGTATCATCTCCCAATAATCGTGTTTTAAGATGTTAAAAATTGTTCTATACGGGTTAAAATTTAAGCAAAATTAAGTTATAATCTATTATATGAACCAGTGCAAATTGGTGTTAAAGATATATGTTCATATGTTATAATATATTTACATACATTGTAATTGTAAATGATGTGTCATTTTAAAGTCTATAAAATTAGTCTAAATTTATTAATTTTAGAAGGTGATTGATCATGGAAAATTTATTTCACGTAGGTCTTGATATAGGTTCAACTACAGTAAAAATAGTAGTGTCAGATATAAAAGACAGTATAATCTACCAAAAATATCAAAGACATTTTTCAGATATAAAAAAGACAATAACCAAGATTATTAAGGGTGCCTATGTAAAGTTGAAAAATTCAAATATCACTGTAATGGTCACGGGCTCAGGAGGATTGTCAGTGTCCAAATGGCTCAACATACCTTTTATACAGGAGGTTGTGGCATGTACTAACACTATAGAAAGGTTTATCCCTGATACCGATGTTGCAATAGAATTGGGCGGTGAGGATGCTAAAATAACCTTTTTTGACGGTGGAATTGATCAGAGGATGAATGGAACTTGTGCAGGAGGTACGGGAGCATTCATAGATCAGATGGCTTCCCTGCTTCAAACTGATGCCAGGGGATTAAATGAACTTGCTAAAAATTATAGGGTGATTTACCCCATAGCTGCAAGGTGCGGTGTATTTGCCAAGACTGACATACAGCCGCTTTTAAACGAGGGAGCTAAAAAAGAAGATATTGCAGTGTCCGTATTTCAATCAGTAGTAAATCAAACTATAAGCGGGCTTGCGTGCGGAAGATCCATAAAGGGCAATGTAGCATTTTTGGGGGGACCCTTATATTTTTTATCTGAACTTAGAAAGAGATTTATAGAAACTTTGAAACTTACGGATGAGCAGGTGATCTTCCCTAGAAACTCCCAATTGTTTGTAGCACTTGGTGCTGCTATTTCATCTAAAAATGAAAAACCCATTTCCTTTAAGAATTTAGTGGATAGACTTCCGAATCTGGATAAATGTTCGGGCGGAGATATGCAGACCCTGAGACCTCTCTTTAAAGATGAAGATGAACTGAGGGAGTTTAAAGAGAGACACAGCAGAAATTCAGTGAAGAAAGGGAGCCTGGAGGGATTTGCAGGAAACTGTTATTTGGGAATTGATGTAGGTTCCACCACCACCAAAGCGGTTTTGATTGATGAGGAGGGGAACTTGCTGTATTCTTCTTACGGAAGCAATAGGGGCAACCCGTTAAAATCCACAGTCAATATATTAGAGGATCTATATAGGAAATTGCCTCAGAATGCCAATATAGTGAGTTCAACGGTTACAGGATATGGAGAGGGACTTGTAAAGGCAGCTTTATCCGTAGACATAGGGGAAGTTGAAACCATTGCCCACTATAAGGCAGCAAAATTTTTTCAGCCTGAAGTAGATTTTATATTGGATATAGGCGGACAGGATATGAAATGTCTTAAGGTGAAAGATGGAGTAATTGACAAGATAATGTTAAATGAAGCTTGTTCTTCTGGTTGCGGTTCTTTTATAGAAACTTTTGCTAATTCTCTGAACATGGATGTAAGAGATTTTGCTAAGGCCGCGGAAACTTCCAAAAGGCCTGTAGATTTAGGTTCTAGGTGTACTGTATTTATGAATTCAAGAGTTAAGCAGGCTCAGAAAGAAGGGGCATCTGTAGGGGATATTTCGGCAGGACTGTCCTATTCAGTCATAAAAAACGCCTTATTTAAGGTTATAAAAATAAGAGATCCTGAAAAATTGGGCAAGAAAATCATAGTTCAAGGCGGAACTTTTTATAATGATGCCATATTGAGAGCTTTTGAAATCATATCAGGAAGAAAAGTTATAAGACCGGATATAGCGGGACTTATGGGGGCATTTGGGGCTGCTATTATTTCCAAGGAAAGATCCAAGCCCAATCATAAAACGACATTGTTGAATTCAGAGGGGTTGGATAAATTTTCAACAGAAATTTCCATGAGAAGATGTGGAAAATGCGTAAATAACTGTCTGCTGACTGTGAATAAATTTTCAGATGGAAGGGAATTTATATCCGGGAACAGGTGTGAAAGAGGAGCAGGTTTGGAAAGCAAAAAACTGGATATACCCAATATTTACGATTATAAGTATAAGAGAGTATTTGACTACAAACCCCTTGAAAAGGAAAAAGCCTACAGGGGTCGGGTAGGTATACCTAGAGTCTTGAACATATATGAAAATTATCCTTTCTGGTTTACTTTTTTTACTCAGCTGGGATTTAGAGTGGAGCTGTCAGCTCGTTCTTCAAAACGCATTTATGAGTTGGGAATAGAAACTATACCCTCGGAATCCGCTTGCTATCCTGCTAAAATAGTTCATGGTCATATAATGAATTTGATACGGAGAGGGATAAATTTTATATTCTATCCTTGTATACCTCATGAACAAAAGGAACAAAAAGAAGCAAACAATAACTATAATTGTCCAATGGTGACTTCCTATCCTGAAGTTATTAAAAATAATATGGATATAATCAAAGAAAAACACATTAATTTCAAGGATCCATTTTTACCTTTGGATAATAGTGAAAGGCTTAAAAAAAGACTTGTTGAGGAACTTCAGGAATTTGACATACCTGACGAGGATATATTCAATGCTGTGGATAAAGCCTATGAGGAAGATAAGAAAATGAAGAGAGATATCAGATCCAAAGGTAAGGAAGTACTGGGATACCTTAAAAAGACCGGCAGAAAGGGAATAGTGCTGGCGGGGAGACCTTATCATATTGATCCTGAAATAAATCACGGAATACCTAATATAATCACTTCCTACGGCATGGCGGTACTTACAGAGGATTCAGTGGCCAGTCTGGGTGTAGTAGAAAGGCCCCTTCGTGTATTGGATCAATGGGTATATCATTCCAGGCTGTATGCAGCAGCAAGTTTTGTAACTACCCAGGATAATTTGGAACTTGTACAGTTGAATTCTTTTGGATGCGGTTTGGACGCAGTTACTACAGATCAGACTCAGGAGATACTTAATAAGTACGGGAAGATATATACAGTGCTGAAAATTGATGAAGGAAGTAATCTTGGGGCGATTAGGATAAGAATACGTTCTTTGAAAGCGGCTATAAGAGAACGTGAAAAGGCGGGATTCAAGGCACATAGAATTGAAAACAGCTATAAGAGAGTGCCATTTACTAAAGATATGAGGAAAAATCATACCATATTATGTCCGCAAATGTCACCCATACATTTTCAATTTTTACAGGAGGCATTTAGAAAATCGGGTTATAATTTGGAAGTGCTTCCTTCCGTGGACAGGAAGGCTGTCGATGAGGGACTCAAATATGTAAACAACGATGCATGTTATCCTTCTATAATGGTTGTAGGACAGCTGATAGAAGCATTGAAATCCGGGAAATATGATTTAAATAACACTTCCATAATAATGTCTCAGACGGGTGGAGGATGCAGGGCAAGCAATTATATAGGATTTATACGAAAGGCTTTGAGAGAGGCTGGAATGGAAAATATACCAGTGATATCCTTCAATGTAGTTGGACTGGAAAAAAACCCCGGATTCAAGATTACTGCAAAGCTTGTAAACAAATCCATAATGGGGCTTCTATACGGAGATTTGCTTATGAAGGTGCTGTATAGAGTCAGACCTTATGAAAAGATACCGGGATCTGCAAATTTACTTTATAGAAACTGGGTTAAAAAATGTATGAAAAATGTAGCTAACGGCAATCACGGGGAATTCAAAAAAAATATATACAGCATAGTGAATGACTTTGATAATTTGGAAGTCACCGGTGTGAAAAAACCAAGAGTGGGAGTAGTGGGAGAAATACTAGTTAAATTTCACCCAACTGCTAACAATAGAATCGTAGATACATTGGAAAAAGAAGGAACTGAAGCGGTAGTACCTGATCTGACGGGATTTTTGTTGTATTCCACCTATAATGTCAAGTTCAGATACAGATATCTTTCTGACAGCCATTTAAGTGCAATTTTAAATGAAGGGGCAATAAAATTTATTGAACACTGCAGGCGACATATAGTAAAGGCTCTTGAAGACAGCAGGAGATTCTCGCCGCCATCTCGTATTGAACAATTGGCACATGATGCTTCCAAAGTGCTGTCCATCGGGAACCAAACAGGGGAAGGCTGGCTGCTGACAGCTGAAATGATAGAACTCATAAAAAGCGGAGTCAAAAATATTGTATGTATGCAGCCTTTTGCATGTCTTCCCAACCATGTAACAGGTAAGGGAATGATAAAGGAATTGAAAAGAATCTATCCTGGAAGCAATATTGCAACTATAGATTATGATCCTGGTGCCAGTGAGGTAAATCAGCTGAATAGATTAAAATTAATGTTATCGGCGGCATTTAAGTCAATGAACAGTGAAACTGCAGCAGAAAGTCAAAAGAAGAAGCTGGTTCCCAAAGCAGTGCTTGTAGGAGATGGAGATAAATAAAGAGCTCAAAATATTTTAACACAATTTTAATAAGAGTCATATTATGAATAGATATTAGAATTGCTTTTGGAGGATATGTAGTGAGAAAAAAATTCGGACTCTATTCTATTGTGTTGTGTTTTGTATTTGCAGTTACTATTTTTACGGCTTGCGGGAGCAATAAAAAAAATGCTGGTTCTGTAGCCAATGTAAGATTGAATGAAGTGGCAAGATCTGTTTTTTATGCACCTATGTACGTTGCAATAAACAAGGATATGTTTAAACAGCAGGGCATAAATATAGAACTTACTACAGGCCAGGGGGCGGATAAAACCATGCAGCAGGTATTGAGCGGCAGCTGTGACATAGGCTTTTGCGGCCCGGAACAGACAATCTATATATATAATCAAAAAAGAAAAGATTTTCCTGTGTTATTTGCCCAGCTGACTGCCACAGACGGTTCTTTTCTAGTAGGTAGAAATGAAGAAAAGAATTTCAAGTGGAAATCTGTAAAAGGAAAGACCATAATTGGTGGAAGACCAGGAGGGGTTCCAGAAATGGCTCTGGAATATGTACTTAAAAAGAATAATATACAACCTGGAAAAGATGTAAATTTAATAACTAATTTGGCCTACACGGCGACAGCTGGTGCATTTAAAGCAGGTACAGGAAACTATGTAGCTCTTTTTGAACCAACTGCCAGTATGCTGGAAAAAGATAAAGACGGTTATATTCAGGCCTCTGTAGGTGAATCTGCAGGTGTATTGCCTTATACCTGTTATTTTGCCACCAAATCATATATTTCAAAAAATCCTGAATTGATACAGAAATTTACAAATGCTATCTATAAAGGTCAGATATGGGTTCAAAGACATAGTGATGAAGAAGTGGCCGAAGCCATAAAGTCTTTCTTCCCGGGGACCGATGAAAATGTGCTGAAATCCGTTATAAAAAACTACAGGAGCATAAAAGCCTATGCTGGCACTCCAGTTATAAAGGAACAGGATTTAAACAGACTTATGGATGTAATACAGTCATATAAATCAAGTTTAATACCTGAAAGGCCTCCTTTTGACAAAATAGTGAATAATTCTTTTTCTGAAAAAGCCATTAAATAGATGGTGGTTATAGAGCTTGCCTATCTCTTGCTGTGAAGAGGAGGCCAGCTCTGAAATAGTTAGCTGTTTGATTTCAAGTATTTTTGTGTCCACGGGCAGATAGATATGCATTTTCCAATCCATCCTATTCCTGACCTTGTTGCTACAGTTTTATGGGGAAAAATTGTTTTTAAAGTTGTCTTATCTGTTTGAATGTTTTCTTTGATTTTTGGCAACGCATTGAATCCATGCTGTCTTATTATCTTTGCTGCATATCTATCGAGATCATCCAGAAGTTCATTCACTCTTGTGTATTCAGCATAATAATCCTTTGTAGGTCCATTTTTTATTTTGGCAATTATATGTGGATTCAGTGATACCGCAATTGAAATTCCATATCTATAGTTTTCCCTCTGATACTCCGGAATGTCTTTTAAATCTGCAAAGCCAACAATTGAAGCACCTTTTTCAATAAGGTGTTTTTTGAGTCCCGTGTTTAGATAATTCATTTTATATACTACCTTTCATATATATTATATAAGTAGAATATAATAAAGTTTGCGGGAAATCAATCTTGTTAAAAAATTTCTTGACAGCGGGAGAATTAACGTTATAATAAAAAGTATATTGAATTAGTTTATTAGCTGTGAAGAAAAGAGTAAGGATGGCATTGTATAAAGAGAGAGGAACTTATTGGCTGAGAAGTCCTTCATAAGTGGTGTCCCGAAGGTAGTTTCGGAGCTTCTTTACTGAAATATAAAGTAGGTAAAGACGGTTTTCATGCCGTTATTTTTTTGAGAGCCTGTGGTTTCAGGAAAAAAGGTGGTAACGCGGATCTTCGTCCTTTAATGGATGAGGATTTTTTTATATATAAGATTATTTTGAATTTATCATAGGAGGAGATTTAATGTCGAAGAAGAGAGATATAGCAACTACTTATAATCCAAAGACATTTGAAGAAAAACTTTATAATAATTGGCAGAAAAAGGGATATTTTACACCCAAAGCGGAAGGAAATAGGAAAACCTATTCCATGGTGATACCGCCTCCAAATATTACTGGAAAATTACATCTAGGCCATGCTTTAGATGATACAATTCAAGATGTAATAATAAGAACTAAAAGAATGCAGGGTTATAATACGCTGTGGGTGCCGGGAGAAGATCATGCCAGCATAGCTACTGAAGTAAAAGTAGAAAAAGAGCTTTTAAAAAAGGGAATTTTGAAAAAGAAAATAGGACGTGAGGAATTTTTAAAGAGGACCTGGGACTGGAGTGATGAATACAGGGAGAGAATAAGGAATCAGGTAAAAAAAATTGGATGTTCTGTAGATTTTACAAGAGAAAGATTTACTATGGATGCAGGGCTTAATAAAGCTGTGAAAAAGTTCTTTGTAAAATTGTACAATGATGGTCTTATATATCAGGGTAATAGAATAATAAATTGGTGTCCGAAATGTCAGACTGCCATATCTGATGCGGAAATTGAGTACAGTGAACAACAGGGACATTTGTGGTATGTAAGATATAAGATAGTTGGCAGAGACAAATATTTGGAAATAGCCACTACAAGACCTGAGACGATGTTTGGTGATACGGCTATTGCGGTTAATCCCAAGGATGAAAGATATAAGGATCTAGTCGGCGGGACTGCCATACTTCCCATTATGAACAGGGAAATACCAATAGTTGCAGATGATTATGTTGATATGGAATTTGGTACAGGAGCAGTTAAAATAACACCTGCCCATGATCCAAATGATTACAATGTGGGCAAAAGACACAATTTGCCTGAAATTGTAATTATGAATGAAGATGGGACCATAAAACTTCCAGGAACTAAGTATGATGGAATGGATAGATATGAGGCCCGAAAAGTAGTGGTAGAGGACTTGAAAAAACAGGGGTTCCTAGTAAAAATAGAGAAACTTGTACATAATGTAGGATGTCATGACAGGTGTGGAACTACTGTGGAACCAATGCTTTCCAAACAATGGTTTGTGAAGATGAAGTCACTGGCTAAACCAGCTATTGATGCAGTTAAAAACAAGAAAATAAAATTTATACCGGAAAGATTTGAAAAAATCTACTTTAACTGGATGGAAAATATTCGTGACTGGTGTATTTCGAGGCAGTTGT
The DNA here is from genome assembly GCF_041224415.1 of Clostridium lapidicellarium. Classification (NCBI taxonomy): domain Bacteria; kingdom Bacillati; phylum Bacillota; class Clostridia; order Eubacteriales; family Clostridiaceae; genus Clostridium; species Clostridium lapidicellarium. The sequence continues at coordinate 16,510 of NZ_JBGFFE010000021.1, forward strand.
GGTGGGGCCATAGGATTCCTGTATGGTACTGCAGAGACTGCGGTCAGGTTATAGTAAGTGATACGACTCCTGCAAAATGCAGCAAATGTGGTTCGACTAATCTGGAGCAGGATAAAGATGTACTGGATACCTGGTTCAGCTCTGCACTGTGGCCTTTTTCAACTTTGGGGTGGCCGGATCATACAGAGGACTTGAAATATTTTTATCCTAACAATACATTGGTTACGGGGTATGACATAATATTTTTCTGGGTAGCTCGGATGATATTTTCAGGCATATACTGCATGAAAGATATTCCTTTTGAAAATGTACTTATACATGGTATTGTAAGAGATTCTCAAGGGAGAAAAATGTCGAAATCTCTTGGAAATGGTGTTGACCCCATAGAAGTAATAGATCAATATGGGGCAGATGCGCTGAGGTTTACACTAATTAGCGGAAATGCACCGGGAAATGATACTAGATATTACCCCGAGAAGGTAGAGGCTTCTAGAAATTTTGCTAATAAAATATGGAATGCCTCCAGATTTGTACTTATGAATTTAGATGAAGATATAATGAAAAAGTATAAAGATTGCAGGGATTATACTGTTGCCGACAGGTGGATATTATCCAGGGTAAATACACTGGTTAAAGAAGTTACGTATAATATAGAAAAGTTTGAAATCGGAATAGCCGCCCAGAAGATATATGATTTTATCTGGGGTGAATTTTGTGACTGGTATATAGAACTGGTTAAGCCTGTTATGTATGGCGATGATGAAAAATCCAAGGGTGTAGTCTTTAATGTATTAAATGAGGTACTTTCGGTAAGCTTGCAGCTGCTTCATCCAATAATGCCTTTTATAACGGAGGAGATATATACCCATCTCTATACGGAATATGAGTCCATAACCATATCAAAATGGCCTGAATATGATGACAGACTAAGTGACTTGAAGGCGGAAAAGGATATGGAATATATCATAGAAGCTATTAAGGCTGTCAGAAATATAAGGGCCGAAATGAATGTTCCATTTTCAAAGAAAGCTCAAATAATTATATTGCCTACCGAGAAAGATGCATTGAAATCTTTGAAAAACGGAGAGGAATACTTTAAAAAATTAGCTTCGGCAAGTAAATTGAAGTTTTTGGCAGATAAGGATGATGTACCAGAGAATGTAGTATCGGCAGTTACTAAGGGGGCAGAATTGTTTATGCCGCTTTCGGAACTTGTGGATAAAGACAGGGAAATTGAAAGGCTGAATAAAAAGAAAGAAAAACTGGAAGACGGGATAAAGAGATCGGAGAGCAAACTTTTAAATGATAAATTTGTTTCTAAAGCTCCTGAAGATGTGGTTAACAAGGAAAGGGAAAAAGCTCGTAAGTACAGGGAAATGCTTGATACTGTGCTGGAGAGAATAAAAAGCTTAAAATAAAGAACACGGGGATGTGCTGCTTATGAATTATGAAGAAACATTGAATTATATAGAAAGTATAGCTAGGTTTGGAAGCAATCTGGGACTTGACAGAACTGAAAAAATGCTGGAAATATTGGGAAACCCGCATAAGAGGATAAAGGCCGTACATGTGGCGGGTACCAACGGGAAAGGTTCCATTGCGGCTATGATAAGTAAGATCTTGATGGAAGACGGCCTTAAAGTGGGAATGTATACTTCCCCCTATCTGGAGGTATTTGAAGAGAGAATACAGATTAATGGAGTCAATATACCAAGAGATGATTTAAGCAGAGTAGTTACAAAAGTATCTGAGGTCGTAAAAAAAGTTATTGAAATGGGATACGATAATCCTACTGAATTTGAGATAATCACATGTGCTATGTTTTATTATTTTGCTGAGCAGAATGTTGATATAGCCGTTGTTGAAGTTGGATTAGGTGGAAGGCTGGATTCCACGAATGTAATGCCGCCTTTTTCTGAAAAGCAAGGTGGAGGAGTCATGCTTAGCATAATTTCGTCTATAAGTTATGATCACATGAAGATATTGGGCAATACACTGGGGAAAATAGCCTACGAAAAAGCTGGAATAATCAAACCCGGCATTCCTGTAATAATGTATCCTGAAAAAGAAGAAGCCGGTGAAGTTATAGAGCAGGTGTGCAGACAGAGGGGGAGCCAGCTCATAAAGGTTCCGGAGAATTCGGTAAGGCGTGTTGGAGAAGATAAAATTAATAACTGCAGCGAAAAATATACGCAGCATATAAATTTAAATACACAGAGGAACAGTTATGATATTGAACTGTCTCTTTTGGGCAAACATCAGCTTTTAAATTGTGCCGTGTCTGTTTTTGCCGTAGAACAATTATCCAGGTATGGAATTGAAATAAATAAATCCATAATATCAAAAGCACTTAAAAAGGTAAAGTGGATGGGAAGGCTCGAAGTAATGGCAAAAAATCCACTTGTGGTCATAGACGGGGCTCACAACAGAGAGGGTATTTCCATGCTTAAGGACAACATGGAAAGCTATTTTAGCTATAACCGCATAGTACTTGTATTGGGTATACTGGCTGATAAAGAAGTGGATATTATGGTAAGGACAATAGTGCCGCTGGCATGGAGAGTTATAGCTGTTACTCCCAATAATTCCAGAGCGGAGGATTCAAAAAAGTTGAAATCTGTGGTGGAAAAATATAATCTAAATTGTGAAGCCTTTGAGGATTATGAAAGTGCCTACAGTAGGGCTCTTTCATATTGCAAAAAAGATGATTTGCTTTTGGTGTCAGGATCGCTTTATATGATAGGCGGTATGAGAAAAATAATAAGGGAGTACAGTGTTAAAATGCGCCTGTAAAGAGGCGCATTTTATTTTTTATTTAAAACCAATTTTTTAAGGGCTGTTGCAAATTGATCAGGGCATGAAGTACCTTTCCCGCTGCAGGAAATTCCCTGCAGTTTCTTTACGGCTTCTTTTACATCCATTCCATTTACAAGCCTGGATACGGCCTGGAGGTTTCCATCACATCCACCTGTAAAATTCACATTTGAAATTTTATTCCCAACTATATCAAAAGTTATTTTACTTGAGCAAACTCCCTTAGGAGTATAAGTGTACATTTTATCACCTGATTCCCTTATGGATAATATATTGAACAGAATAATTATATAACATGAACATTGTATAATGCAATGAAATAAATTTTCAATTGCTATTACCTATTTTAGCGGATATTCATATTATATTTGTAAGGGGGTGATAGTGTTGGATTATATTTATGTGTGCAGCACTTCTTCTGATCTTGTATCAAAAATTAATTTAAACTATTTTCGTGAAGAAAAGAGAATATATCTTAAATCCAATGATATAGTCTATAATGTAGGCCCTCATGGAATATATGTCAATGACAATAAACTTATAACTGCAAACAAATATAACAATACCATATCTATAATTGACATAAAAAAGGAAATACAGGAAGAAAGCTATTATGTAGGGGCATGCTGCAATGACGTTGTGGTTTATGGAAATAATGCGTATATAATATGCGGTGATTTGAACAGTCTGTTGGTGTTTGATCTCAAAGAAAAGCAGGTAGTTGAAGAAATACCCTGCGGAAGTCTCCCCTGCAGCATATGCCTGAACAAAGAGAGAAAACTATTGCTTATATCTAATATGGAAGATGATAGTATAACCTTGATAAATTGTATAAACAACGAATGTATTAAAAACATAAGGGTGGGTTCTTATCCTACCAAAGCAGTGTTTACTTTAGATGGACAGCATGTATTGGTGTGTGAAAGTAATATAGGCTCTGAATTTAGGGGAAGTGTGGCTATTTTATCTTTAAAAAATTATAAGGTAATAAATAGAATTATTGTCGGAAATTCGCCTATAGATATCTATTGCAGCAGTGGACACTGTTTTGTATCTAACTTTGGAGACGGAACAGTAAGTATTTTAGATATAAACAACTACAGAGAAGAGAAAAAAATAATTGTGGGTGGAATGCCTAGAAACATAATAAAATACAAGGGGAACCTATATATAGGAGACAACTACAATAATCTGTTGATAAAGGTTAATATAAAAAATAATGATAAAAAATATATACCCATAGGCGGAGAACCTACAGGTATGGTTTTGAGCTAATTTTAATTGTTCATAAGCAGCTCGACAATATTGTAGTATAGATCCAAATAATCTTTTTTCCATTTTTTGCATAAACTTTTGGCTTTTTTATTGGAATCCACATTTAATTTTATATTTATCAATGTAGAATTGTTTTCAAGTATTTTTAAATTCACAATGAAATTATTCTTGCGTTCCATGGTGTAATCGGCATTTATGGAAAGATCCTTTTTTATAGTTTTAATTTTTGTATCCAGATATTTGTCTATTATATCTATTTTATTTTTTGAAATTCTATTTCCAAATAAAAGTAACACTTTAAGGCCTTTTTTAGTGATTATAAGTTTATGGTTGTTTGAGCACGAAGCTCTTTTAATAAAATTTGAAGATAAGAGTTCATTTAAGTACTGCTGGAGAATAAAATAATTTATAAAGCCATTTTCCAGTATAATCTGGGTTATTTCATTATTGGAAATAGGAAATTTAATTTTTTTAAATATATAAAGCAGTAAAAGTTTATTTTCTGCTAGTTCCAAAGTGTCTTCAAACATTTAAAATCCTCTCCGTTGAATTAAAAATACACCTATATTATAACATAAATGTTTGTACTTATATTTTGAAATTACTTTATATAAGTAAATTTTTTAATTTATGTAATATTTATCAATATAGGATACTATAAAATTATAAAAGCAAATATTTTGGAGGAGAAGAATTGGAAAAAAGACTTATAAAAAAAATATTTATGGTATCCGTATTGCTGCTTATAGCTATTGGAATATCTTTATTTACTAATTACGGGTATAAGGGTGCCTTTACGGTATTGAACAGGAAACTGCCCATATATTCTGTTGATACGAAAGAGAAAAAACTGGCTATAACTTTTGATGTAAGCTTAGGTGAAAATGATTATACTGAAAAAATATTGGATTTGCTGGATAAATATAACGTTAAAGCCACTTTCTTTGTAGTTGGCGATTGGGTCGACAGAAATCCCGATAAGTTGAAGGAGCTATGCAGGAGAGGGCATGAAATAGGGAACCACTCTAACAGGCATCCTGACATGACTAAAATATCCAGAGAAAAAATTATTGAAGATATAAATATAAATGAAGCTAAGATAAGGAGTATAACGGGGTCAGGTACTAAACTGTTCAGGTGTCCGGGTGGGGCTTATGATGACAATGTAATAAATACTGTGGAAAAATCGGGATATTATTGTATTCAGTGGAATGTGGACAGCGTGGATTGGAAGGAACAGGGAGCGGATATTGAATACAGAAGAATAATTAAGAATATTAAACCTGGTTCCATATTGTTGTTTCACAATAGTGCCAAATACACTCCGGAGAATTTGCCCAGTATAATAAAGAATTTGCAGAGCAGAGGATATAAGTTTGTCAAGGTAGGTGATCTTATTCATAAAGATAATTACAGATTAAATTATGAGGGTAAACAGATGGCAAATTAAATATTTATATTATAGCAATTATTGAAAAATAGGATAAATATGTATTATAATGGCAGTAAAGATTTTTTGTAAGCGAGAACTGGTATAAAAAAGTTATATCCTGTTTAAAATAATTTTAGATTATATATTTTTGGGGAGGTAATATTTTTATGAAGTCCATAAAGATCGCAGGAGGCAATGATAATTTTAAGAATTATTTGATAAATTTATTAGAGCTGGCTGATTTGCATTACGATGTATACGCCAATAAAAATAATACTGAAATAACAAAATATATAGTACTGAATTCTGTGGATGAGAAACAGGATGTTTCAAATGGACACTATTGTTTTATAAATATGGATTTAATAAAGAATGTAAGTAATAATTTGAACATAGAGGATTATATTATAACCTATGGACTGGGAAATAAAAATACAGTTACCATATCGAGCTTAGACTATAACAGCGGTTTTGTATATTGCCTTCAAAGAGATATTGTGCAAAATGGACATAGTATAATTGAATCTCAGGAAATTCCAGTAGATATGGTATTGAGGGATATAGATGAATTGTATGCCGCTATGATAGTTATAACACTGGGTTTGATGGATGACAAATATACCAAGAAGATGCTGCCTGGAAATAGAGAATTTAAAATTTTTAGCCGTATATTAAATAATTAAAAGTATATTTTTATCTCTACATGAATAGTTATATGTTAATGATATATTTAAAACTAAGGGAAAGAGGGGTTTATGATGGACAATTTAATGTTAAATAATAAAATTTATCTTGAAGGTAAAGTAGTGTCCGAATTGAAGTTTAGTCATGAAATGTATGGTGAAGGTTTTTATAATTTTAATATTGAAGTCCCAAGATTAAGTGAAAGCAAGGATGTGTTGTTTATTACAATCTCAGAAAGACTTATAGGTGGAATGGATATCAGACCTGGAATAGAAGTGGTAGTGGAGGGACAACTGAGATCCTATAATAAATTTGTAGACGGTGCAAATAGGCTTATATTGACTGTATTTGTGAGAAATATAAGTTTGTGCAGAGAAAAAAGTAAAAATCCAAATCAGATTTTCCTCGATGGTTTCATATGCAAGGAACCAATATATAGGACAACTCCTTTTGGAAGAGAAATATCCGATATGCTGTTGGCTGTAAATAGGGCCTATAATAAATCCGACTACATACCCACCATTGCCTGGGGAAGAAATTCCAGATTTTGCAAGTCATTAAAAGTCGGCGACAATATAAGAATTTGGGGGAGATTACAAAGCAGAGAGTATCAAAAGAAAATATCCGATACGGAAGTTGTGAAAAAGGTAGCCTATGAAGTGTCCATTTCCAAAATGGAGAAAGTAAATAAAGATAATGACGATGAAAAATCCAAAGGAAAAGTTATGGAAGAAGGTGAAAAAAATTTAAAAGATATAAAAGATAAACGTATATCTTAAATTATAAAGTCAAAAGTTAAAAGTAAGTTTTAAAACTTTTAACTTTTGACTTCTGAAAAATTATTTTCTTAAATCCTTTAAAATTTTAGTTTTACCTTTAGTAATACTATCCACTTTTTTTACTATTTTTGCAGGAGCTCCTGCAGCCACTACTCCAGCAGGTATATCCCTTATTACTACCGAGCCTGCTGCAATAACTGAGCCGTCTCCTATTTTTACACCTTCTAGTATAACTGAATTTGCACCTATCAGTACATTATTACCTATTTCACAAGGAGATTTGCTGGGAGGTTCCAGCACACCGGCTACAACTGCTCCGGCACCCAGATGAACGTTTTTGCCCAACTTGCCTCTGGCTCCAACTACTGCATTCATGTCAACCATGCTTCCTTCTCCTATTTCAGCTCCTATATTTATAACCGCCCCCATCATTATAACTGCATTTTTACTTATTTTTACCCTGTCCCGTATTATTGCTCCAGGTTCAATTCTTGCATCTATGTTCAGTAAATCCATGAGAGGAATAGCCGAGTTTCTTCTATCCTGTTCTATTCTGAAATGTTTAATTTTATCCTTGTTTTCTGTTAGAAAGTTTAAAACTCTATCACTTTCACCAAAAATAATGTGGAAATCACCATTACCGTATATTTCCAGGGAATCTGAACTGCACTTTGATATATCTCCTTGCATATATAATTTTACCGGTGTAGATTTTTTGGCTTCCTTTATGTATTTTGCTATTTGATACGGATCTGTAAGATCATATTTTACTTCCATAATTAGATCGTCCTTTCTCTTTTGATATTTTTAAGTATTTCACCTATTTGTTCATGGGTGAACAAATAGATTTTATTACAGAAATTGCATCTGATTTCCTCAGTTTTACCTTCTTTATAAATTTCTTCTAGATCTTTGCAACCTATGCTCAGGAGGGCTTTTTCAACTCTTTCTCTTGAACAGTCACATCTGTAAGAAGGATATAATTCATCCAATATTTTTAAATCCATGTCATCAAATATGCTGTCCAGTACTTCATATATACTTTTTTCTGTATCTATCAGCGTAGATATGGGTGTCATTTTTTTCAATCTGTCCGTGAGTAAGTCTGCTAAACTTTTATCTGCTTCTGGCATCATTTGAACTATAAGTCCGCCTGCAGATTTTATACTGGAATCCGTATCTACCAGAACTCCAAGTGCAACAGCAGAAGGGGTTTGCTCGGAAACTGTGAAATAATAAGCCAGATCATCGCCTATCTCTCCGGTTTGTATTGGGACCTGACTGGAGTAGGGTTCCTTTAGCCTCAGATCCCTTGTGACAGTTAAATTTCCATTTGTGCCCACAATACCTCCCACATCCAATTTTCCACTGCTGTTGGGTGCCAAATTGGCTTTTGGATTTCCAATATATCCTTTCACATGGCTGTCCGGATAGGAAATTACCAGTATTCCCCTTGCATTTCCACCTCCGGATATTCTTAAAGTTAGACTTTCACTTTTGGATTTTAACATTGATCCCATAAGACTTCCAGCAGTGAGCATTCTTCCAAAAGCTGCAGCTGCAGTTGGATGACAGCCGTGGATTTTAACAGCTCTGTTCACCAATTTTGTGGTGGAACAAGCTATTATTCTGATGTTGTTGTTTTTTGCTGTAGCTCTTACCAATTTATCTTCCATAATTTAATTCATCTCCCCTGTGTTAACTTATTGGCAGACTGTCCTGTTTTCCTACTATATACGTTATTCTTTCAGAAATATCAGTTATATTTTTATCCTGATAATTATCCAGCTTTTTTAGAATTTTCAGCCCGCAGCTTTTTAAGATGTGTTCTATGGTACTGCACTTGTAGGCTCTTTCCCTGTGGTACTCGTCAAAGCGTCTATATATGTCTCTGTCCTTATATTTTATGAAAAATGTAAGAGACATGTCCACAATTTCATTTTCCAAATAATTTTCCCATATATAAGTTATACCTTCCTTGTCATATGTATAAGTGTTATTACCCAGTATGCTGATGAGTTTATAATAGGAATTTATGTCAAATATAAATATCCCGTTGGAATTTAGATGGTTAGATATTCCTTTAAAATAATTCTGGAGATCTTCTTCTTTTAATAGATAATTTGTAGAGTCAAGACAGCAGGTTATTAAATCAAACCGTCGATTTAAATTTAAATTACACATATTTTCACATATCAAATTGATCTTTAATTTTTTGTCCCTTAATTTTTTATCTGCTTCGGAAAGCATGTCACTGGACAAATCAACAGCCCAGCTGTTTTGAAAATGGGGTGCTATCTTTTCTGTCATATTTCCTGTTCCACAGGCTAAATCCAAGTAATCTTGAAATTTTATGTGGAAGGTACTGCTTAAATCTAATATTTTTTGAGACCAAATTTTATAACTTATATCTTCATTTATCAATTTATCATATATATATGCAAATTTTTCATAACAATTCATTTGAATTCTGTTATAATAAAATCAATTATAACAGTTATTTTCTCCTCTTTTCAGTTTTTTTTATATTTATAATGACAAAAACAAAAAAATTTATACGTCCCAGTTTATAGAATGTATTTTCTGGCTTAATTACCTTTGGTTGTTTCACTGTCTAGAAGAATTTCATTTTTTGGTATATTGAGTTCTTTTTTTCTTTTAGTCATCATACCTCCAATTCTTCCGGTCTCTTCTGCTGTCAGGCTGCTCCATCCATAGCGATCCACTTTCTCTTTTAATCCCAGTTCTTCCGCTATTTCATATTTCAGTTTTTCCCTCAGCTTTTCTATTTCCGTAAGTTCCCTGTTTGCCTTCAATTTTGCTTTTATTATTTTTTTTAACGGTGTTTTTGCCATTAGTACCACCCTCCCACTTTTACTATAAATTATTTTTACCTCAAAAGCGAGATTTATACATAAATGATTTATATAACAATTATAATATATATTTAAAATATTATATATACTTATGAGCATATTTTTATAATGCAAATCAAAAAACTGGTGGAGGAAATATTGACCGTCCATTAGTTTATTGCTACAATTATGAATCAAGTGATTCTTAGGTTCAGGTACTGAACCTTAGAAGAACTTATCCAGGCGGGCAGCAAAGTGCTTATCTCCCACTTTGAGAAGCTGGGAGTATTAGCAGTGGCAGCGTTAGGATAAATTTAGTCATCATGATGGGTGAGAATCTAAAAGAGGAAATGCGAGGTGAAAAGGACCTGATTACCAGATGGCAAACGGGAAGATATTATTGGGGGAGTATTTAACCTAAATTAATTGAATCCTGTAAAGCCGCCGTTTTGTTAGTCGATGAAATGAAAATATTAGGCACGTGAGATTTTTCTAATATTTAGGAATCAGGTTTGTAAAAATTAGGATCATGAATGTATATGATTATGTTGTGAAAAAGGCAAGGAAGGCGAATGCAGCAGCAAGAGTAATGTCAGGTAAAGATACTGCAGAAAAGAATAAGGCATTACTTTCTATGGCAAGGGAGATTAGAAAAAACAAGTATGATATTTTGAAGGCCAATGAGCTGGACCTGGAGAATGCAAAAAAATTGGGGAAAAGCAGTGCCTTCATCGATAGGTTGTCTCTAAATGAAAAAAGAATAGATTCTATGGCAGAGGGTCTTGAAAAAGTGGCTTCCCTTCCAGATCCCATAGGTGAAGGCGTAAAAATGTGGAAAAGACCTAATGATCTGCGTATTGAAAAAGTGAGAGTACCTCTGGGGACGATAGGAATAATATATGAGGCCAGGCCCAATGTGACGGTTGATGCTTCGGCGTTATGCCTTAAAAGTGGCAATTCGGTCGTCCTGAGGGGAGGGAAAGAGGCTATTTGTTCTAATTTGGCCATATATAATATCATATATAAGGCAGCTGTTAATTCTGGCCTTCCGGAGGGAGCTGTGGAATTTATTGATATTACTGAAAGAGAAGCAGTGGAAGTTTTAATGAAACTCAATGGATATATAGATGTTCTAATACCGCGGGGAGGTAGGGGGCTTATAAGTTCTGTTGTAAAAAATTCTACCGTACCTGTAATTGAGACAGGATCTGGAAACTGTCACATATATGTGGATGCCGATGCGGATTTAGATATGGCGGAAAAAATAGTTGTAAATGCCAAGACTCAAAGGCCTGCTGTTTGTAATGCAATGGAGACATTGCTTGTTCATAAGGATGCAGCTGGAGAATTTCTGCCCCGGTTAGGCAGCACCCTGCACAAATTAAATGTTGAAATAAGGGGGTGCAGCAGGACGCAAAAACTGATCCCGGATGTGAAATTGGCCACTGAAAGAGATTACAGCAAGGAATTTCTGGATTTGATCTTGGCTGTAAAGGTAGTTGATTCTATGGATGAAGCCATAGATCACATTTATAAATATGGAACAGGGCATTCTGAAGCTATAATAACCAATAACTATGCTTCTTCTCAGAAATTTCTGAGGGAAATTGATGCGGCCGTTGTATATGTAAATGCCTCTACGAGATTTACAGACGGAGGGGAATTTGGATTCGGTTCGGAGATAGGAATAAGCACCCAAAAGCTTCACGCCAGGGGACCTATGGGCCTAAATGAATTGACAACTACCAAATATATGGTATATGGAAATGGCCAGATACGGGAATAGATATTTTATCTTCATATGATATTGACTTATTTTTTTTATAGCAGTATATTAAAAGTTAAGTATATTAAGTTGTTTTTGGTTCAAAAATTTGAACTTTATTTGGGGCATATAAAAGCAAGTAATTATTATGCTTGCTTTTAAAATAATTTTTAAGTTTTAAATTTTGAAGGGGGCTTTTTAATGTCAAAATCGTACGTGTTTTGTGATGGAAAAATTGTGGATGAAAATGAGGTAACGATAAGTATAAGATCGAAGGCATTTAACTACGGGCTAGGATGTTTTGAAGGTATAAGGGCTTATTGGAATGAAGACGAAAAACAACTTTATGGATTCAGGTTAAAGGACCATTATACTAGATTACTTCAATCCGCAAAGACTTTAAATTTAAATATTCCTTATAGTGTAGATGAATTGAGTAAATTTACAGTTGAACTGCTGAAGAAAAATCAGTTCAAGCAGACTACTTACATAAGGCCTGTTGTATTTGATGGAGGGACGGATATAAATCCTACTCTTTCCAATGCAGAACCCAAGCTTATCATATATTGTCAACCAATGGGCAAGTTTGCTGGCAAGAATGAATTAAGTGTCTGCATATCATCATGGAGGAGACTGGAAGATACTATGCTTCCTCCCCGAACTAAGCCGACTGCAGCCTATCTAAATTCTGCACTGGCATCTTTAGAAGCAAAGCAAGCAGGGTATGATGAGGCTATGTTCCTGACTGCAGATGGACATGTTTGTGAGGGACCAGGTGAAAATATTTTTATCTTTAAAAAAGGACAGCTTATTACACCTCCGCCATCTGACAATATACTGGAAGGTATAACCAGAGATCTTGTTATGAGACTTGGCAGGGAGGAACTTGGAATTGAAGTTGTAGAGAGAAGTATTGCGAGAACCGAGCTCTATGCATCGGATGAAATATTTTTCAGCGGAACTGCTATGGAAGTTACTCCGATAGTAAAAGTGGACAACAGGATTATAGGAACGGGAAAACAGGGAGAACTGTGTAAGAAAATTAAAGAACTCTTTTTTGGACTTACTACCGGTAAAAATCCTAAATATTCAGAGTATTGTACACCGGTTTATCGATAGTTCTGCCGTAAACTGAAAATAGGAAGATTAATGGCAATTTATTGTGGGGTTCATGATAAATTGCCATTAATTTTATTCTAATATTTTAAGTGCTAAATTGATTTATGTTATAATACGAATTGAATGTTTGTAGGGAAGTGGAAAAAATGGAGACTACTCATAAAATTTCATCACTTGAGTATAAGGTGATTAAGAAAGATAAGAAAGGTATAAGCATAAGTATAGATGAGAAGGGCGAGATAATTGTAAGGGCTCCTATGAATATGGATTATGGTTCCATAGAGAGGATAATTGAAAATAAAATTGACTGGATATATAAAAGTAAAAATATAATAGAGGATAAAATTGAATATTTGAAATCCATGGGTATTTTACAAGGACAGAATATGTTGTGGTTGGGAAAACTTCTTAAAGTGGAAAAACTTCCTTCGAATATAAAAGGGTGTCATGTGGAGATCCTAGATGATAGGATTGCAGTTTATGGGAATGAAGAATTATTAAGGGATCATGAAGCTGTAAGCAGGAGCATTCGAAAATTTTATAGAGAAAAATCAAAGATAATTTTTAATAAAAGAGTGGGGCTTTATAGTAAAAAAATAAATTTGTATCCCAACAAGATAAATATAAGGTGTCAAAAAACAAGGTGGGGAAGCTGTTCTTCAAACAGGAACCTAAGTTTTAATTATAAACTTTTAATGGCACCTATTGATGTGATAGATTATATAGTTGTGCATGAACTCTGTCATCTGGCATATATGAATCATTCTAAAGAATACTGGAGTCTTGTTGGATCTATAATTCCCCAATATTTGGAGAGAAGAAATTGGCTTAAAAATAGTGGATACTTACTTAGGTTTCCATAGGATTCCAGGTATATAATGTAGACAATAGAAAAGATATAAAGTAAAATAATAAGTAAAGTAATTTTGAGAGGATAACTAATATGGAGTTTTATTCGCTGTTTCTGGTTGCATTGGCACTTTCTCTGGATGCTTTTGGAGTTTCTCTTTGTATAGGATTGAATAAATCAATAGGTAGGAAAAATAAAATTCAATTTATGAGTTCATTTGGATTTTTTCAATTTTTTTTTGCAATATCCGGTGCATATATAGGGTTCCTATTTAATAAATATGTTGCTTTTGTACCAAAAGTTGTAGGAGGAGCATTGGTGCTGGCAATCGGGGTATTAATGCTTAGAGATGGTTTGAAGAATAAAAACGAATGCCTGTTTGTCAAACCGGGAATGGTTACGATAGTTGGAATTTCAGTGAGCATTGATGCTTTTATAATTGGATTTACTGTTTTAAATGACATGGAAAGCAGTGTGAATTTGTTGTACAGTACTTTATTCATAGGTGCAGTTACATTTTTGATGTCTTTATTTGCCTTCTTGATTTCAAAATATCTTCGTAAAATACATATTGTGAGCAAGTATGCGGATTATATAGGTGGTATAATACTTATTGTATTCGGCATTGAAATGATATTTTTTTAAGAAAAATTTGGGGTGAATTCATGGATATAGAAAAATGCTTAAGAAAATATAATATAAAAGTGACAAGGGCAAGATTGAATATCTTGGATATATTATCCAAAAGTGAAGATGCAATAAATGCGGAGGGTATATTTGAAATATGCAGACAAAAAAATGTAAATGTGGATTTATCTACGGTCTACAGGTCCCTAGAGCTATTTCAAATCAAAAAAATTGTGAGAAAGATTGACCTGGGACAGGGAGAGTATAGATATTCAATAATAAGAAAAAAACACAAGCACATACTGCAGTGTAAAATATGCCATAAACAGATAGAAATAGATTGTCCTATGCAGCAGGTGGAAGAGATAATAAAAAGTAAAACAGGTTTTGTATTTGAAGAAGAAAATCTTGATTTTAAAATAAATGGTATATGTAAAGATTGCAGGAAAAAATTAAAGAAAAAGATGGATTAAAAGCTTTTTTGCTGAAGGGTTACTTGAGCGGGGTACACTTTTTTTATTTTCCACGTGCCGCTGTTGTTTTTCTCCAGAAACACGGTGTATCCTATTTTTCTGTGGGGGGATTCGCTTGATATTCCCTCAACTTTAATGAATGCAGCTGTACCGTTGGAAAATGATATAGTTGGATTTTCCATTCCGTATATCTTATATTTATTGAAGATTCCCGTAGTAAAATAATGTGTAACTGCGTAATTGATATCTCTGCATCTAATTGACATGTATACATTTTCTGTTATTGTAAGGATTATAAAGATTATTATAATTACAGATAGAAATTTTTTCATATTTGCCTCCATATAATGGAAAATTACTTTCAATATTATAATATCCGAAATTTATTCATAAGTAAATACCAGTTTTATATTTATTATGATAAAATTTCTTTAATGGACCTAAGAATCACTTGATTGGGGTGAAATAATGATGAGATTAGAATTTATAAATAAAGTCAGAGAAAAAGATATACTAGGGAAAAGCATATTGACCAATGATGGACAAGTTTTGTTGAGGGCAGGAGTCGAGTTGAATGGCAATTATATAAAAAAGTTAAAAGAACTGGGTGTATTATACATATATGTAGAAGACGAGAGATTGGAAGATGTGGAGGTTGAAGATGAAAAATTGGCTCAATTGAAACAATTTACTATAAAGAGTATGTCAAATATACTTGCGAATATACATGACTTCAATGGGAAAAAATTAAAAGATTCCCTGTCAGATGTAGAAGATATGATAAATTACATAATTGAGCTTGGAGATGTCAATAAAAGCCTTTATGATATACAAACCTATGACAATTATACTTTTATTCATTCTATAGATGTATGTATTATGGCTTCTTTTTTAGGTATTTCTGCAGGATATAATAAATGGGATTTGAAAGAAATCGGAGTGGGAGCGGCACTGCATGATGTAGGAAAGACCAAGGTTCCGGTTTCTATATTGAACAAAAAAGATAAATTGACAGGGGATGAATTTCGTGAGATTAAAAAACATCCTATCTATGGCTCAGAACTTCTTAAAAAAAATTTTGCCATCTCGGATAATGTAATAAAAGTAGTGGAACAACATCATGAAAGAGTGGATGGAAAAGGATATCCCTATGGACTTAACAGCAATCAGATAACAAAATTTGCAAAATTGGTCTGTATATGTGATGTATATGATGCTGTAAGCAATGATAGATGTTATAGAAAAAAATTCAGGCCAAATGATGCATATGAGCTCATACTTTCAGGGAGTGGAAGCAGTTTTGATCGGAAGTTGGTATGCTATTTTAAAAATACTTTTGCCATATATCCTCTGGGATGCTGCATTAAACTGTCGAATAAAATTGAAGGTTATGTTGTAAGGCAAAATAGGGGGTTTCCGGACAGACCGGTGATAAGGGTGCTGTATGATATAAAAACCAGGGAACCTATACCTTTTTTTGAAATAAATTTGCTTAAAAGGACGGATTTGGTTATAGAGTCAATAGTTGAATGAGTGAGTTGTATATAATAATTTATAAAGTGTATAATAAATTCTGAGAGTATCTAAATTATTTACTGTTGATTTTTAGGAGATAAACATGAATTCATATATAAAAAACTTGATCAATAAACTCTATAAATTGTATAATTTCAATATCTTGGAAATAAATCAACAAGCTGGAGTCTGCAGCAGCTGGGCAGTGTATGGCAGAGATGACGGTTCTTTGAATATAATGTTCTTTTCCGATGTAAAAGATTATAGAAATATAATAGTGGATAATATATTTTGTGATTTTAAAAAATTATTTCCCGACGAGAATATAAGATTAGTCCAAGTAGTTCTGGATAAAAACGCCGGCATGCTGGAAAATAAAAATAATCCACAGCCAGATTATAAAATTTATCCACAATGTGAATTGATCTTGATAAATCCTGTTTTAAACAGGGTATTGGGCTGTACAAATGCTGTGAAGAATCTGGCCGTTCAAGTGAACAGGGCAATGCAGTACATTGAGACTGCCAGTTCCCATAGTCATAATATAAATAAAAATATAAATAACTTTATTGTTACTTACGTTATTATAGCTTTAAATATAATTGTCTACATTATAACGGCATACTTTTCTCAAAATATATTTGACAGCAATTTAAATGTACTTGTATTTATGGGAGCTAAAGTCAATTCCCTTATAAGCAGCGGCCAATATTATAGATTGTTTACATGTATGTTCCTGCATGCGGGAATAGTACATCTGGGTGTAAACATGTATTCACTTTACATAATGGGTATTTTTATCGAGAAGGTATATGGCAAGGTAAAATATATAATTATATATTTTATATCCGGTATTGCCTCCTCTATTGTCAGCTATATGTTCTCACCTTCTATTTCGGTAGGAGCATCCGGTGCAATATTTGGGCTTCTAGGTGCTTCGCTTGTATTTGCCCTTAAGATGAAAAGACAGGTGGGAAGAGGTTTTATGATGAATATAATGTCTGTGATTGTACTAAACCTGATAATAGGATTTTCCATTGCGAATGTGGATAATTTTGGACATTTGGGAGGACTTATAGGAGGTATTTTGACAACCTGGTTTATGGATAAAATGGTCAAATAATTATTTGGGTTGAGGTGGATTTCTCCACCTCATGAATTACTCTATTTATATACTGTTAAATTCAAATCATCCAGGTCCTGTGAAAACAATGTTTCTTTTTCCAAAAGCAAATCTGTTATTTTTTTAAGACAGTGTCTGTTTTCAATTATTATATTCTTTACTTCTCCATATATTGAATCAATTAAATTTTTACATTCCTGAATTATTTTATCCTGATTTATATTCAGGTCATACAACTCCTGCATGTTTAATAGGCCCAGCGTTTTTCCCATGCCGTATTGGGTTATCATGTTGAAGGCTATATCCGTGCTGCGCTGAAGGTCATTGCGTGCTCCTGTAGTTACGTAGTCATGTCCGAATACCACTTCTTCAGCAGCTCGTCCTCCTAAGAGTACCATTATACGTCTTTCCAGATAATCTTTATTCTCATAGAGTTTGTCTTCTGGGATGCTTAGTGTGTATCCACCTGCACCTTTAGTGCTGGGAATAATTGTTATCTTTGATATTTTCTCATTGGGCAGTATTTTCATGGACACCAATGCATGTCCTACTTCATGGTATGCAGTTATTCTTTTATCTATATCTTTTATATAATCCCTGTTCTTCTTTTCGTATCCTGCCAGTACTATGGAAAAAGCTTTGTCCATGTGTGAATTTTCGATTTTTCTGCTGTTTTCCTTACAGGCAATTATAGCTGCCTCATTTATCAGGTTTTCAATTTTTGCTCCTGAAAAATAAGCAGTTTTTTGAGCCCATTCATGGATATCTATATTGCCAGCTGGTTTATTTTTTAAATGAAGTTCTATAATTTTCTCCCTTGAAGAAATATCCGGAAGAGTTATTTCTATGTGTCTGTCAAACCTTCCTGGTCTTAGAAGGGCAGGATCAAGCATGTCTAGTCTATTGGTTGCAGCTATAACCACAATTCCCTCTTTTTCATTAAATCCGGACATTTCTGTAAGAAGGGCATTTAAAGTCTGGTCCCTCTCCTCGGAACCGCCGGAGCTATTTGAAGCACTTCGCTTTTTACCAATGGCATCTATTTCATCTATGAATATTACAGCTTTCCCACAGGTGTTATTTCGGGCTTTTTTAAACAATTGTCTTATGCGGCTGGCTCCGACACCTACATATACCTGTATGAAATCAGAACCTGAAACTGCATAAAAAGGTACATTGGCTTCACCTGCCACAGCTTTTGCAAGAAGGGTTTTACCTGTTCCCGGCTGACCGTAAAGCATAATGCCTTTTGGCATTCGTGCGCCGTAGGAAGCATATTTTTCCGGGTTTTTCAAAAAATCAACTACATCCTTGACACTTTCCTTTGCCTCCTCGTTGCCGGCTATATTTTTAAAGCTGTAATTGGAACCCTCAACAGCGGATGTATCAAGAGAATCCAGGGACAACATCCTTTTGGAAACTTTTCTGGAAGATTTGAGAGACATAATTATAATGTATACTGCAGAAATAGTCATTAAAGCAATGGGATATGCCTCCCTGCTGCTTACGGGATAATTTTCGTCCACATTTATTCCATTTTGCAGAAAAGTTTTTTTGATGTCAGGCGTCCTGGGATTATCTGTTTCATAAGTCATGCCATTTTTTAATTGCACTCTTATTTTAGGAGAATCTGTCAGATAAATTGTAGAAATATTTTTGGATGATAGATCTTTTTCAAATAGGATGTAGGATCTATAACCTATTGAGCTATTGTGATAATTCATAAATATCAGTGAACTCAAGGAAATTACAAATATTAAAATTGGTATTATGATCGACTTGTTTTTTATTTTTTTCATTAAATTTTCACCTTCCTGAGATAATAAGTATTCTAGTGATAAAAATTATCTGTGATGAGATTATTTTACATATAATTAGACATAAATTTAACATAAATTTAATCTATTAAAAAGCGTTTAAATAAGCGCTAATTATAATATTATAATGATAGTATAATATTTTTGACTGTTAGTCTAATGAAAATCATAAATATTTCTAATGTAATTTATGGAAAGAGTCCGAATTACTGAGATAACAGGGGTAAACCCCTCCCTGAATTAAATAATTTTTAATGTAAAGATAAATTTTAAGAAAAAAATGGATAAATGATTGAGAGCATTTCTTGACATGATTGTTAAAAATGATACAATGTAAATTGTAGAATGTCAAATGAAAAGATATCTCATTTAAGGAATATTTTTATTAGCAGCTAGAGTAACATATAGTTTATTTATTAATGTAATTTAGGGGGAATTGAAGATGAAGAGATTTACAATACCAAGAGATATTTACTTTGGCAAAAATTCTTTGGAGCATTTGAAGAATTTGGAAGGCAGCAAAGCTGTAATTGTCATAGGTGGAGGCTCTATGAAGAGATTTGGGTTTCTGGATAAGATTGAATCCTATTTGAAAGATGCTGACATCGAGTTTAAACTTATTGAAGGAGTGAAGCCTGATCCATCTGTCGAATCCGTTATGAAAGGTGCCCAAATTATGAGAGAATATGGACCTGATTGGATAATAGCAGTAGGCGGAGGCTCGGCTATTGATGCGGCAAAAGCCATGTGGGTATTTTATGAATATCCCGATTTTACTTTTGAAAAAGCAGTTGTTCCATTTGGAATACCTAAATTGAGACAAAAAGCAAAGTTCATAGCTATACCTTCTACCAGCGGTACAGCTACTGAAGTAACTTCCTTTGCTGTAATAACTGACTATAAGACTCAGATAAAATATCCTATGGCGGATTTTAATCTAACTCCTGATATAGCAATAATAGATCCAACACTGGCAGAAACCATGCCTAAAAAGCTTGTAGCATATACAGGTATGGATGCCTTAACTCATGCTATAGAGGCCTATGTGGCAAATCTTCACTCGGATTTCTCGGATCCACTGGCGTTACATTCCATAGACATGACTCATAAATATTTGTTGAAATCCTACAAGGGAAATATGGAAGCTAGAGATCATATGCATATAGCCCAGTGTCTTGCAGGAATGGCATTTTCAAATGCACTTTTGGGAATAACCCATAGTATGGCCCATAAAACTGGTGCTGTATTTCACATACCCCATGGCTGTGCGAATGCCATATTCCTACCTTACGTAATAGACTTTAATAAAGGTGCTTGTCCTGAAAGATATGCAGAAATAGCAAGATTTATCAAACTTCCCGGAAATACTGAAGATGAGCTTATAGATTCACTGACCGATATGATTAGATCCATGGATAGGAGTATGAATATTCCTCTTACATTGAAGGATTATGGAGTAAGTGAAAGTGACTTTAAAAATAATTTGAATAGGATATCTCATAATGCCATGGAAGATGCTTGTACTGGAGCTAATCCCGCTAAGATAACTGAAGAAGAAATGAAAAAATTGTTCCAGTATATATATGAAGGTAAAAAAGTTGATTTCTAAATTAAATATCATTGCCGTAGGCTGCTGCAAATTTCACTTATTTTTGCAGCAGCTTGTTTTTTGTTTTAAGTATAGACTAACTGTGTGTAAATTGATATGATGTATATAAATTAGTTAAACTAGGAGTGTACAAATGATTGAAGTTGTAGGATATTTTTTGGCAGTGATAGTAATAATTTGCATGCTTTTCATTGTATCGACTTTAAGGGACAATGCCAAAATTAAAAGGAGAATAGAAAGACAATGGGGCAAAAAATCAGATAAAAAGTATAGTAAAGGAGAAATCAATGATATATCAAAATATTTTAGAAATATAAGTGAACATGAAAAGAAAAAGTTTTTTATCGACGATACCACATGGAGTGATCTTGATATGGATGAAATATTTAAGAATTTGGATACTACTTACAGTACTCCGGGGGCGGAATACCTTTATGCCATGTTGAGAGAACCCATATATAATGACGGAGAACTTAAATATAGAAATGAAATTATAGAGTATTTTATGAGAAATCCTGAGAAGAGGAAAGTTGTACAGTATATACTTGGCAAACTTGGAATAAGAAGAGGAGTTTCGGTAACCGATTATTTTTATAATGTAAATCACTGTGAACACAAATATTCATTATTGAATGTTTATAGGATTTTAAGAATTTTGCCTGTGATTTCAATTGCATCTATGGTTGTAGATTTATATGCAGGGGTATTTTTATTAATTACAAGCTGCTTTATAAACATTGCTGTTCATTATTTTTTTAAAAATAAACTGGATTATAGGCTCAGAGATTTTGCATATATAATCAATATAGTGAGATGTGCTAATTCAATATTGAAAATTCAACTGGAAGATCTGGGACAATGCATTTGCAGATTGAAAAATGCTGCTGCTTCTGTTAGAAAAGTCAAAAAATTTTATTTTAACTTGTTCAATAACGGTACGGATATGTCAATGTTAATAGAGTATAAGAATATATTGTTTCTAACTGATTTAATAAACTATGAAAAGATGGGTTCCATGCTTGAACATAAGGATGAAGAATTTAAATCCATATATTCGATAGTTGGAAAGATAGACAGCTGCATAGCTATTGCCTCATATAGGGTTATGATAAAAAACTATACTGTTCCAAAACTACATATGTACAGCGACAAGAAAAATCGTAACATTATAATTAGGGATTTGGTTCATCCACTTATAGAAGGTGCAGTACCAAACTCTTTGGAGATCATGGGATCAATTTTGATTACAGGCTCCAATGCTTCGGGGAAATCCACTTTTTTAAAAGCGCTGGCCTTGAATATTATATTTGCACAAACTATATATACATGTACTGCCAGCTATTTTGAAGGTTATTATGTAAAAATATATACCTCCATGGCTCTAAGAGATAATGTATTGGCTGGGGAAAGTTATTATATAGCGGAAATTAGATCCCTTAAACGGATCATGGACAATGCTGGCGGAAATATGCCCGCTGTGTGTTTTATCGATGAAATACTCAGAGGAACTAATACAGTAGAAAGGATAGCAGCTTCTTCACAGATACTTAAATATCTTACACTTGACAACTGTATATGTATAGCTGCCACTCATGATATAGAACTTACATACATACTTGAAAATTATTTTAAGAATTATCATTTTCAGGAAAACATCGCAGATGATGAAATATCTTTCAATTACAAAATTTACCGAGGGAGATCTACAACTCAGAATGCAATAAAGCTTTTAAGGATTCTGGGATATGGAGATAATATTGTAAATGAAGCTGAAGGAAAAGCGGCATTGTTTCTTAAAAATGGACTGTGGGGAATTGAAAAATAGCTGATTTATAATATATAATACATAATATAACAGGAGGGAAGGAGAATATATATGAAAGTGTCTGCAGCAAAGGTTATCCTGACTGAAGAGGATATACTCAGTATAGCCCAGGATTACCTTAAAATAGATGGATTACAGATAGAAAACATAGATATACGGGAAATTATTACCATAGACGGTATTTATAAGAAAAAAATAAGTACTGGTTTTGAGGTTAAATTGGGATTGGGAAATATCAAAAACAACATTATAAATTTAAAGATATTTGATTTAAAAATTTATAAATTGAAGATACTGAACGGCATTAAGAACATAGCGGTAAAAAAGATACTGGAAAATTTCAAATCTTATGGAATAAATGTGGATGGTGATAATATAAACATTGATTTGAATTTAGCTGTGAAACTTATTCCTTATTTTAATCTCAAATTAACTAGAATTGAAACACTACCCAGTGCACTCGAAATAGAGGCTGAAAATATAAAATACGAGAAGGAAAAGAAATTCCCCCATATAGATAAAAAGAAAAATTCGTTGATTTTAGGGAAATATCATAAATTCAGAGAAAAAATTTTACATAAAGTACCATCTAAATATGAGAAAATTGTAGAATATGGAATGCTTGTTCCAGATATAGTAGTGTTTTTAGGAAGATTGCTTAAAGATAAAAGGGTTAATTTAAAAATTAAGATTATGCTGGCGGGACTGATAGCTTATTTGGCCAGTCCTATAGACGTGCTGCCTGATTTTATACCATTTATAGGCAAAATAGATGATATTTCCATAGTGTTTTTTGCACTCAATGTTATATTGGATGAAATACCCAAGGAAATCATAATTGACGATTGGCAGGGAAAAGAGAATATAGTCGTAATTACAAAAGAAGCAGTAGATTATATTACGGCAATATTGGGAGGCAAAAATATATCTAAAATTTTGGATCAAATTAGGAACATATTTAAATTTCACCAAAGCAATTGTGAAAATTAGCCTGTTTAAAAAGATTAAATTTGCATATCCTATATATATAATTTAAATTAAATGTTTGATGTAAGTTGAGAAAGGAGTAAGGTATCAATGCGTGGGAAATTTATAGCTGGTGCAATAATCGGTGCAGCAGTGGGAATGATGGTAATGCCGGAATTGAGGATGTCAAACAGAAGAAAGATGAAAAGAGCTTCCAGACGTCTTAAGGATACTGCAGATGACATGATGGATTGGATGAAGTAATAGTTATAATTTAACATAGAATAAATTTTGATGTGCATTTTATCATAATATTTTGAATATGATGGTGAAATGTGCATTTTGTTTTATTTTAAATTATGGTATTTTTTAAAAAAATTTTATCCTATTATAAAAATATGGTATAATAAGATAAAAGCTTAGTAAAAATTTTAATTTGGTTAAAATTTATGTTCTTATTTAGGGCAAAGGAAGAGTGAATCATGGAAATACTTTCTTTAGGAGAGAAAATAAAAAAGAGAAGGAAAGAATTGAATATGACTTTGAAGGATTTGGCAGGAGACAGAATTACACCTGGACAAATAAGTCTTGTAGAATCTGGAAAGTCGAATCCAAGTATGGATTTGTTGGAATATTTGGCTTCGGAATTGAAAACTTCTGTTGAATATCTAATGGAGTCTGAGGAAACCCAGGCAGAAAAGATTTGTACTTATTTTGAAAATATAACTGAATCCTGTATAATAAGTGAAAATTTAATTCAAGCAGAACAGTATATTGAAAAAGCCCTGTATTTTGCGGATAAATATGGTTTGGAATATAAAAAAGCAAAAAACCTCTATTTAAAAGGTGTAGTACACATGACTAAAGGTGACTATCTGGTTTCACAGCAATTTTTTTTGTCGGCCAATGGAATATTTATTAAAAATAATAATTATGAGCAGATTATAAAGACTTTTATCAATTTGGGGAAGATAACAATGGAATTAAAATCCTACCACTCTTCTTGCAGCTATTTTCAACAGGCTGAAAATGTATATAATGAAAATAAAATAGAAAATGATTTTTTAGTAGGAGAGATATATTATTGTATAGCATGTGCGAATTTCAAACTGGAAAATATGAAAAAGGCTATAAACTATTCCTATTTGGCCAAGGAAAAATTTAATCAATTAGATAATAAAAAGGAATATGCCAATACACTTTTTTTACTGGCTGAAGAGTATAGCAAGAAAGAAGATATGGATAATGCTATAAAATATTCTAAGAATGCATTGGAAGTGTATAAAAAATTAAATGACTCTATGAATATTGCTAAAATTGAAAATAATTTGGGAAAATTATTTTATCAGTTCGATAATATTGAAGAATCTTTTATCCATTTGAATAAAGCAAAAGAGTTGAGAATAAAACTAAAAGACAGCGACGTTATAACGACCTTGATAGATATATGTGAAAATTATATAAAGCTAAAGGATGTTAAAAATTCCAAAAAAGTTCTTGAGGAAATAATGGACAGAGTGGATGAGGGAAATGATAAGACTTTGGTGTATTATTATTTATTGAAGTTTAGAATAGATATGCTGGAATCCAATAAAAAAGAAGCGGAAAATACATTGATCATGGCACTGAATTTTGCCAATAATATGGATTATACTGCAGAAGCTGCCAGAATATCAATATTACTGGGTAAATTTTATATAGAAAATAATTTAAATGAACAAGCTGCTAAATATTTGAATGAAGGTGTTGAAGATTTTAAAAAAATAGGTTTGTTAAGGGATTCTTAAATAGAACAGGTGAGAATTATGGAAATACTTTCTACTGGGCAAAAAATTAAAAGAGCCAGGATATACAAGGGGTATACCCTAAAAAAATTGTGTGGCGACAAGATTTCTGTTTCAAAAATGAGCTGCATAGAAAATGATAAAATAAAACCGGAACAGTGGGTTTTAAAATTTGTGTCGAATAAACTTGAAATTGATGTTGAATATTTAAAGCAGGATGTTAAAAGCCAGATAATTAAAAATATAAAAGACATATCTAAAGGTTCCCCGGGAGAAAATTATGAAAAATTGCTTCAATATAATTTGAAATTTGCGGAGGATTACTCTTATGTAGACTTATGTTTTACCATAATGCATATGCTTTTTAATTATTATTTAGATAAAAAACAGTTTGGAAAGTTGCAATTTATAATTTCAAATTATTATGATTATTTGCAGAAATGTTTTTCCGATAGAGGAAGTTCGATTTATTATATGGATATTGCCAGATATTTTTATGTCTACGGAGAATTTTCTCAAGCTTTGAATTATTATGACAAGGTGATTCAAATTTGTCAGGAAAAGGGATATGGCGAGTGCCTCTTAAAAGCTATGTATTATGAAGCTAACTGTTATATCAAAATGCAGTATTATGATAAAGCATATGAATTGGCAGCGAAAATTATGGATTTGATGGATTCAGATTCAATGCAGGAAGATATAGAAAATGTACGGATCTATCATATGCTTGCCATACTTTCGTTGAAAATGGACATAACCAAATTTGGCAGGTATGAAAAAAAAGTATATGAACTTTATGGAGACGATTTAAAAGGCAAATCTGAAGCAATGGTTGATTATGCCCGAATATTATTTAATTTAGGTAAGAAGGGCAGTGCACTGGATTGTGTAGAAAAATCACTGGAGATATATCCAAGAGACAATGTAAGGGAATTGGACCATTTTATGCTTGTAAATGTAAATATACTGATGAAGAATAAAATTTTAAAGAAGGCACATACTCTATGCAATAAGGCTTTGGATTGTGCTATAAATTTAAATGATATAACTTTTATAGAGAAAGCATATTATTACAAAGCTCTGATATTATTGAAAGAAGGAGATTTTGCAAAGGGAGAGATGTGTATGAATCTTTCTTTAGACAATCTTCTTAAGTTTGGAAGCAGCAGAAGGATATATGAAAGATATATGGAAATGGGGAAGATGTATTACAAGTTAAACAATGTGAGAGAATCAATTAAATATTTTACTTTTGCCATAAATTTAAAAGAAAAATATGCATTGAGATGATTTATGCACCTGCAAAGTGGTATATTGATTTTGTGGGTAATTTTTGTATAATAAATTAATATATAATAATATTAAAGTAGAATAAACTGGAGAGGAGGATAAGTGTAAACACTTATTTAAGTTTTACACTAAATATTTATTATGGATATAAATAAGCTTACAGTAAAGGCACAGCAATCGATAAATGAGGCACAGCTTATAGCAGTGAGATATAATCATCAGCAGATAGATGTAATTCATTTGTTTTCAGCATTGGTATTTGAAAAAGATGGTTTGATTCCGAACATATTCGGGAAAATGTCTGTAGACGTGAAATCACTTGTGGATAATACGAAGAATGTCCTTGATAAAATGCCAAAAGTGCTTGGAGAAAGTGCACAAAGTAGTTCCCTCTATGCTACGAGGGGATTTGAAGATGTTTTTGTAAGGGCAGAGAGCACGGCTAGGAAATTCAAGGATTCATATGTAAGTGTAGAACATCTGATGATTGGCATTATGGAAGTTCATTCCCGGGATGTGGATATGATACTGCAAAAATTTAATATAACAAAAAGCAGATTTTTGGAAGCACTGTCTCAGGTCAGGGGCAATCAAAGAGTTGATAGTCAGGATCCAGAAGGTACTTATGATGCTTTGACCAAATATGGAAGAAATCTGACTGAAGAAGCTAAAAAGAACAAGCTTGATCCTGTAATAGGCAGAGATGATGAGATCAGGAGAGTAATTAGAATTATTTCAAGAAGAACTAAAAATAATCCTGTGCTCATAGGAGAGCCGGGAGTGGGGAAAACTGCCATAGTGGAAGGACTGGCGGAGAGGATCATAAGAGGAGATATACCTGAAGGACTGAAAAACAAGGTAATATTTTCCCTGGATATGGGTTCCTTAATTGCCGGGGCTAAATTTAGAGGTGAGTTTGAGGAAAGGTTAAAAGCTGTTTTAAAAGAAGTGGAAAAGAGTGAAGGAAAAATAATACTCTTCATAGATGAAATTCACAATATAGTTGGGGCCGGAAAGACGGAAGGATCTATGGATGCGGGAAATATTATAAAGCCAATGCTTGCAAGGGGAGAACTTCACTGTATAGGAGCCACTACTTTTGATGAATATAGAAAATATATAGAAAAGGACAAAGCACTTGAGAGAAGATTCCAGCCGGTGGTTATAGATGAACCCAGTGTTGAAGATTCCATTTCTATATTGAGAGGCCTTAAAGAAAAATTTGAAATATACCACGGCATAAGAATTCATGATTCTGCCATAGTGGCAGCGGCAAAGCTTTCCAGCAGATATATAACTGACAGATATCTTCCGGATAAAGCCATAGATTTGATCGACGAGGCATGTGCTATGATAAGGACGGAGATTGACAGCGTACCTACTGAAATGGATGATGTCAGAAGAAAATTATTTCAGTTGAAAATTGAAAAGAAAGCGCTGTCCAAGGAAAAAGATAAAGCTTCTGTAGAAAGAC
Organism: Clostridium lapidicellarium; assembly: GCF_041224415.1. Taxonomy (NCBI): domain Bacteria; kingdom Bacillati; phylum Bacillota; class Clostridia; order Eubacteriales; family Clostridiaceae; genus Clostridium; species Clostridium lapidicellarium. Next base: position 44,586 of record NZ_JBGFFE010000021.1, read on the forward strand.
TCAGGACAGTGGAAAAAGAACTAAATGATTTGAAGGATAAAGACAATGAACTTACAGCCAAATATGAAAAGGAAAAGTCAAATATAACCGGTGTCAGGGATTTGAAGAAACAGCTGGATGAAGCAAGGGGTCAGATTGAAAAGGCAAAGAGAGAATATGATTTGAATAGAGTTGCGGAATTGAAATATGGAACTATACCTAAATTGGAGAGAAAAATAGAGAAAGAAGAAAATACAATAAAGGAAAACAATGAGACTGCCATGTTGAAGGAAGAAGTTACGGAACAGGAAATATCTCAGATCGTATCTAAATGGACGGGAATTCCGGTGTCTAGATTAGTGGAGGGAGAAAGGCAAAAACTTATTAACCTGGAAGATGAACTTTCAAAAAGAGTCATAGGACAAAAGGAAGCTGTCAAGGCTGTTTCTGATGCTGTTATAAGGGCAAGATCGGGAATGAAGGATCCAAAGAGGCCCATAGGTTCATTTATATTTTTAGGTCCTACAGGAGTGGGAAAGACTGAACTAGCCAAAACTCTTGCCAGAGCTTTATTTGATAGTGAGGATAATATGATTAGAATAGACATGTCGGAGTATATGGAAAAGTATTCCGTTTCCAGACTTATAGGAGCTCCTCCGGGATATGTTGGCTATGAGGAGGGAGGTCAGCTTACAGAGGCAGTCAGGAGAAAGCCTTATAGTGTAATATTGTTTGATGAAATAGAGAAGGCACACAGCGACGTCTTTAATATATTTCTACAGATACTTGACGATGGAAGACTTACGGATAATCAAGGCAAGGTAGTTGATTTTAAAAATTGCATTATAATCATGACCTCCAATATAGGGAGCAGCTATTTGCTTGAGAACAAGAGTTCTGCGGGAATAGACGAAGATATAAAAAATAAAGTGATGAATGACATGAAATTGAAGTTTAAACCAGAATTCTTAAACAGGCTTGACGATATTATAATGTTCAAACCATTGAACACCGTGGAGATTAAATCCATAATAGATATATTTTTGAAGGATATAGAAAACAGGTTAAAGGATAAGAATATCTATATAGAAATAACCGATAGAGCTAAAGACGTTATAGCAAGAGAAGGGTATGATCCGGTTTATGGAGCCAGACCTTTAAAGAGATATATGGAAAATGTGCTTGAAACATCTATTGCCAAGAAGATAATTAAAGGTGACATTTATGAAGGCTGTAAAATAAGAGTAGACTACGATAATGATAAATTTGAGATAGAGAGAATATAGAGAACCACTAAAATTGAATATCTAAATTAGGTGTTATTTAAGAATAAGTAAAAGGAAAAGTCAAATACTGCAGTCCACGCTACTGTATGGAGGATGAAACTTTATTATGTCACTGGATATATAAATCTGGGAAGACCAAGGAGTAAGATGAATCTGAGCCAGGAAGCCTGCCTAATATATATATGTTGATTCCTTCGGGGAAAGGAAGAGATGTTATGCTTTAAATTCATTAAATTGAGTTTTATAGCAGTATATATTTGGGGGGAGGGTATGTTTTTTGAAAAAAGATAATGTATTTATTACTGGGTATGCAAAACTTCCGAAGGGGATAACAGCAGCCGAAATTTACAATGAAATTGTCATAGGGATCATTGTGAACAGGTATTCTGGTGAAATACAGGACATGGAATGCTCTTTTGTGACTGATACTGCGAAAAAATATGCTAAAGAATTATTGATAGGGAAGAATTTGAATAATATCAAGGAAATTGTATCGGATATAGAAGATAATTATTTTGGAATGGCAAAAAAATCTTTTATAGCGGTATTGATAAATTGCCACGAAAGGTATAAAATAATATTGAGTAAAAGATGTAAATAAAAAATAAAAATAAAAAAGCCATTTTATTACGATATAAGGGTAAGACCTTTATATGAAAGTAATGAAAGTAACGGCGTGAGTATATTCTTCAATGTACTTGGGCCGTTTTTTGTTTTTCTATTATACATATCCAGATCAAAAAGGAAGGGAGGACATAGAGTATAAATTAAAAAATTTAATAAATAATATAATTATGTTAATTATTTAATAGAGAAGGGGATAGTATGATTACGGATAGGATAAAAAATAAAGAGCTTCTAAAACGTATAGGTACACCTAATGATGCTGCTGAACTTATCAAGGACGGTATGACTGTCGGGACCAGCGGTTTTACGTTTTCAGGTTATCCTAAGTCGGTACCTATGGCACTGGCAAAGAGGATAAAAAATGGCGAGAAAATTAAAATCAATTTGTACACAGGTGCCTCTGTAGGTGATGAGCTGGATGGAGAACTAGCCAGAGTTGGGGCAATCAAAAAAAGGTTTCCATATCAGACGCACAAGGATGTAAGAAATGCTATCAATGCAGGTAAAATAGATTATGTAGACGCCCACCTCAGCATGTCACCTCAAATGGTAGACTATGGATTTATGGGTAAAATCGACGTGGCCATAGTTGAAGCCGTAGGTATAACTGAAGAAGGTTATATAATACCAACTACATCTGTGGGAAATTCACCTACATACGTTAAAGATGCAGATATTGTGATTGTGGAGATAAATGAAACTCAGCCAACTTCGCTTATAGGGACACATGATATATATATCCCTGAGAAACCGCCTTATAGACAGCCCATACCTATAACTCACGTGGCAGACCGAATAGGTACGGATTATATAGAAGTCGATCCCGATAAGATAAAATGTATAGTTTTCAGTGATATAAAAGATAATATTAGAAAAGTGGCACCAATAAGTGAAACAAGCAGAAAAATGGCTGGAAATTTAATAGATTTTCTTGAAAATGAAGTTAAGCAGGGAAGACTTCCCGAAAATTTGCTGCCGCTCCAGTCAGGAGTTGGCTCTGTTGCAAATGCAGTACTTGCAGGGTTGAAAGAATCCAGATTTAATAATTTGGAGATATATACTGAAGTTGCACAGGATTCAGTGTTCAATTTGATGGATGAAGGCAAGATTTCAGTGGCTTCTGCTACATCTGTTTCTTTCTCTGAAGAGGGACAGAAAAAATTTTATGACAAAATCGATGAGTACAGAAAGAAACTCATATTGAGACCTGAAGAGATAAGCAATAATCCTGAAGTAATCAGAAGACTCGGGGTAATAGCTATGAATACGGCCATAGAAGCTGACATATATGGCAATGTAAATTCAAGTCAGATAATGGGTTCCAGAATGATGAACGGAATAGGCGGTTCAGGAGATTTTACGAGGAGTTCCTATATATCCATATTCACGACGGAATCAGTTGCTAAAAATGGTGAAATATCCTCTATAGTTCCAATGGTACCTCATTGTGATCATTCGGAACATGATGTAGATGTAATAGTTACAGAACAGGGTGTAGCCGATTTAAGAGGGTTGTCTCCAAAAGAAAAGGCTAGAGTCATAATAGAAAATTGCAGCCATCCTTATTACAGACCATTTCTTAAAGATTATTTTAAAAGAGCATGTCAAGGCAAGAATATTCATACACCAGTTTTGCTCAAGGAAGCGTTATCCTGGCATGAAAGATTCCAGGAAACTGGCAGCATGAAATTTAAAACTGATAAATCAAGTCCAGAAGAATAAAGAAAAGGGGTTAGAAAATGTTTAAGGAAGAAAAAGTTAATGAAGTAAAAGCCAAGAAAAAAGAGTGGGAAGAGGGAACTCTTAAAAAAACAGTTACTAGATTCCCAGAGAGAAAGAAATCCTTTAAAACCACATCGGGTATAGAAGTTAAAAGACTTTATACACCTGAAGATGTACAGAATTTAGACTATAATGAAAAACTTTCATTTCCAGGAGAATACCCTTATACAAGAGGTGTTCAGCCTACTATGTACAGAGGTAAGCTCTGGACAATGAGGCAGTATGCAGGTTTTGCTACTGCAGAGGAATCAAACAAGAGATATAAATATCTTTTGTCGCAGGGCCAGACAGGACTTAGTGTAGCTTTTGATCTGCCTACGCAAATAGGTTATGATTCCGATCACGAACTTGCAGAAGGTGAAGTTGGAAAAGTTGGAGTTGCCATAGATTCTCTTAAAGATATGGAAACACTTTTTAATGGAATACCACTGGATAAAGTAAGTACTTCCATGACAATAAATGCTCCGGCTTCAATATTGCTTGCTATGTATATAGCTGTAGCAGAAAAGCAGGGAGTAGCTCCTGAAAAATTAAGGGGCACTATTCAGAATGATATTTTGAAAGAGTATGTGGCAAGAGGAACGTATATATTCCCGGTTCAACCATCTATGGGACTTATCACACATATATTTGAATACTGCTCGAAGAATCTTCCAAAATGGAATACAATATCCATTTCAGGGTATCACATAAGGGAAGCAGGTTCCACTGCCGTACAGGAAGTTGCATTTACGATTGCAGATGGAATTGCTTACGTGGAAGCGGCCATAAAAGCAGGTCTTGACGTTGATAAATTTGCCCCTAGGCTGTCATTCTTCTTTAATGCAAACAATGGGTTATTCCAGGAAATTGCTAAATTCAGGGCAGCAAGAAGAATATGGGCAAAGATCATGAAAGAGAGATTTCATGCTAAGAATCCTAAATCGTTAAAATTGAGGTTCCATACACAGACAGGAGGATGCACTCTTACAGCACAGCAGCCTGATAATAATATAGTAAGAGTTACTCTGCAGGCGCTTTCAGCTGTACTTGGAGGTACACAATCCCTTCACACAAATTCAAAAGATGAAGCACTGGCACTTCCTACCCAGGATTCAGTAAGAGTTGCACTTAGAACACAGCAGATCATAGCTTATGAAAGTGAAGTACCAGATACCATAGATCCTCTGGCAGGTTCCTATTATGTAGAAGCTCTGACGGATGAGACAGAGAAAAAGGCAATGGAATATATAAATAAGATAGATGAGCTGGGCGGAGCAGCAAAGGCAATTGAAAAAGGGTATGTACAAAAAGAAATAGAAGACAGCTCCTATGAATATCAGAAACAAGTAGAATCTGGAGAACAGGTTGTTGTCGGAATGAATAAATTCCAGATAAAAGAGGAACCACCAAAGGGACTTCTGAAAGTTGATCCTTCTGTAGGTGAAAAACAAAAGGAAAAATTGAAACAGTTAAAGGCTGAAAGAGATTCAAAAGCTGTAGGCGAAAAACTTACTTCACTTGAAAATGCAGCTAAAAAAGGAGATAACCTGATGCCTTTCATAATTGATGCTGTAAAACAATATGCTACCTTGGGTGAAATATGTGATGTCCTTAGGGGAGTATTTGGAGAATATAAATAAATTAAGAAGTAAGGGGAGATTTTAGATATGGATAGACCAATAAGAGTTTTAGTGGCAAAACCTGGATTAGACGGACATGACAGGGGAGCTAAAGTAATAGCAAGGGCACTTAGAGATGCCGGAATGGAAGTTATATATACAGGACTTAGACAGACACCAAATCAGATTGCAGAAGCAGCAGTACAGGAAGACGTGGACTGTGTTGCAATGAGTATATTATCAGGAGCACATAATACGCTTTTTCCTAAAGTGGTAAAATTGCTCAAGGAAAAAGGAGCAGGCGATGTCCTTGTCATAGGAGGCGGAGTTATACCTGAAGAGGATATACCAGGATTGGAGAAAGCAGGAGTAAAAGCTATCTTTACACCGGGAACAAAGACCTCTGACACAGTCGACTATATTAGAAAAAATGTCAAGCTGAACTAAGTTAAAGGGTGAGTATGATGGATATTGAAGATATTAAAAGAGGTGTTGTGAGCGGTCAAAAAAGAGCCGCTGCAAAATTAATAACCATGATGGAAAATGAAGACAGCAGATCTCTTGAACTTATGAAAGATCTATACCATCTGACTGGAAGGGCCAAAGTAATAGGAATAACTGGCCCTCCAGGAGCTGGTAAAAGTACAGTGACAGATCAGATAGCAAAACTCATCAGAAAACAGGGCAAAAAGGTGGGGATCATAGCGGTTGATCCTACGAGCCCTTTTTCACATGGAGCAATACTTGGAGATAGGGTCAGAATGAATGATCTCAATACCGATTCGGGGGTATTTATAAGAAGCATGGGTACGAGAGGAGCCCTCGGAGGACTTTCTGATGCAGTATATGGAACTGTAAATATCCTGGATATTTTTGGCATGGACTATATATTTATTGAAACTGTGGGTGTAGGGCAGTCTGAAGTGGATATAGTTAAAGTAGCTGATGTTGTAGTTATGATAATGGTTCCAGGTCTTGGCGATGATATACAGACAATGAAAGCAGGAATAATGGAAATAGGAGATATATTTGCAGTCAACAAGTCGGATAAGGAAGGTGCCCAGCGTACAGCGGCAGAGATAGAGGCCATGTTGAGCTTCAGCGACAAAGGAGGGAAACTACCTCCCGTACTGAACATAACTGCAAAGGACAATACTGGAATTGACAAATTGCTTTCAGCTATAGATGAATGCTATGACAGTATGGTGTCGGAGGGAACATTGGAAGAGAGAAAGAAATCCAAGTTGAAGGAAAAAATAATTTTTATATTGAAAAACAATCTGGTAAAATCTGCCTTAAAACTGGATTATAAAACGGGTATGTTGAAAAAACTTGTGGAGGATGTGTTTAATAAAAAGATTGATCCTTACACTGCATCCGATACATTATATAAAAATTTTAAAATGGGAGATGAAAAATAACATGAGTATTGATTTGAAAAAGATAGATCATGTTGGAATTGCTGTAAAGAGCATCAAGGAGTCATTGAAATTTTATGAGGGTGTCTTGGGACTTAAATGCACAGGGACTGAGGAAGTAAAATCTCAGAAAGTAATAACAGCTTTTGTACCTATTGGAGAGAGTGAGTTTGAGCTTCTAGAACCTACAAGCGACGACAGCCCCATAGCAAAATTCATTGCAAAAAAGAGAGAGGGAATACAGCATATTGCAGTTAGAGTGGATGATGTTGCGGCAGCATTGGAAGAACTTAAAAAACAGGGTATGAGGCTCATAGATGAAAAACCAAGACCTGGTGCGGGCGGTGCACAGATTGCTTTTGTACATCCAAAGACCACACATGGCGTGCTGCTGGAACTCTGCCAGAAATAATAATTTTGTTTATTAAGGAGAGAGGAATATGAGCAAGATTGACAAACTTATAGAGGACAAGAAGAAAATTGAAAAGGGTGGAGGTCAGGCTAGAATCGACAAACAGCACAAAAAGGGAAAGATGTTTGCCAGAGAGAGAATAGACTACCTTCTGGATAAGGGAAGTTTTGTTGAAATTGGAGTATTTGTAAGCCATAGATGCACCAATTTTGGCATGGAAAAAGTTGAGATACCAGATGAAGGTGTAGTAACCGGATATGGAACAATTAATGGAAGGCTTGTCTATGTATATGCCCAGGATTTTACCTCAACAGGTGGAGCTCTTGGAGAAATGCATGCTAAAAAAATGTGCAACGTAATGGATTTAGCTATGAAGGCAGGAGCACCTGTAATTGGTATAAATGATTCTGGTGGAGCTAGAATCCAAGAAGGTGTAGATGCCCTTTCGGGTTATGGAAATATATTCTACAGGAATACAAAGGCATCCGGAGTGATACCTCAGATTTCTATGATAATGGGACCTTGTGCAGGAGGTGCAGTTTATTCGCCGGCACTTACAGATTTCATATTCATGGTGGATAAAACAAGTCAGATGTTTATAACAGGGCCTAAAGTTTTAAAAACAGTTACAGGAGAGGACGTAACTGTAGAGGATTTAGGCGGGGCAGCAGCTCACAACACGAAATCGGGAGTTGCACATTTTGAAGCTGCAGATGAAAAGACTTCATTTGATCAGGTGAAGAAATTATTGTCCTATTTACCATCAAACAATATGGAAAATCCACCGGAAGTTCAAGTAAATGATGATGTAAACAGGGCAATTCCTGAACTTGACACTATAATCCCTGACAATCCAAATAAGCCTTATGATATGAAAGATATAATAAACAAGGTAATAGATAAGGACAGTTTCTTTGAAGTGCAGGAAAGATATGCCCAGAACATTATAATAGGTTTTGGAAGGATGAACGGAAGGAGTATAGGCATAATAGCCAATCAGCCTAAGATGCTTGCAGGGTGCCTTGATATAAATGCTTCAGATAAGGCTGCGAGATTTATAAGGACCTGTGATGCCTTCAATATTCCAATTTTGAATATAGTGGATGTACCGGGATTTTTACCTGGCAAGAATCAGGAACATGGAGGAATAATAAGACATGGAGCTAAAATGCTGTATGCATATTCTGAAGCTACCGTTCCAAAAGTAACTATGATTGTAAGAAAAGCTTACGGAGGTTCTTATTTGGCAATGTGCAGTAAGGATCTGGGAGCAGATATAGTATATGCTTGGCCATCAGCAGAAATAGCTGTAATGGGACCTGATGGGGCGGCAAATATTGTATTTAAGAAACAGATTAGGGCCGCATCTGATCCGGAATCCGAAAGACGTACCAGGGTAAAAGAATATAAAGACGATTTTGCTAATCCGTATATGGCAGCAAAGAGGGGATATGTGGACGATGTAATAGTACCATCAGAGTCCAGACAAAGATTGGCAGCGGCTTTTGAGATGTTAAAGGATAAAAGGGAGAGCTGCCCTCCAAAGAAACACGGCAATATACCTGTATAAAAAAAGGGTATAAGAGGAGGTTTTTTATGTCTGATTTATTGATTTTAATAGTTGCAGTTATTTTAATGCTATTGTTGTTTAAGTTTACGCCCCCTCATTACAAGCCGTCGAAGGACAACAATACGGAAGTTAGTAATGCAACTAGCGTGAAGAAACAAAATGTAGCAAATGAAAATGTAAGTGGTGAAGAAGAGGGAGAACTGATAGCTGTTATAACGGCTGCAGTGGCGGCAGCTATGGGAACTTCCACTTCCCACGTATTTATAAGAAATGTAAAAAGAGTAGTACCGGTTGTTTCACCATGGACTACTGCAGGACGTCGAGAGCAGATGAAACCACTAAATCGTAACAAGAAGACGTGGAGAATAAATGAAGGCATTAATTTGTAAGGAGAATGAATTATGAGAAAGTTTAATATTACTGTAAATGGAAAATCATACGAAGTTGAAGTAGATGAAGTAATGGAAACTTCAACAACAGCGGCGTCTGAACCAAAAGCAAAAGCAGCGCCGGCACCTAAACCAAAAGTAGCACCAGCACCTAAGAAGGCTGAACCTGTAAAGAAACAAGCTCCAGCAGCAAGTGGCGGAGGAGAAACAGTTGCAAGTCCTATGCCCGGGACAGTGCTGGACATAAAGATAAAAGAAGGAGATACAGTTAAAAAAGATGATGTCCTCTTTATATTGGAAGCCATGAAAATGCAAAATGAAATAAGAGCTTCAAAAGGTGGAACTGTGGCAAAGATATCAGTTACTAAAGGGGCTTCGGTAAATACAGGAGACACTCTAGCAGTATTAAAATAGCACCGGTTATTTACAAAACAACATACACAGTCTTATGATAGTTTGAATTTGAAATAGGGAGGTAAAAAAATGATATCAGATTCTGTTTCAGGTGCAGTTATTATCTCCATAGTTGATATGATACTGCTGCTTTTTTTCCTATATGTTATAGGTTTGATTTTGAAATTACTCCCATTAGTTAATAAATTTCACTTAAAATCTCATGGGAGGGAAAAACATGATAATACTTAATGCCCTGCATTCGATGCTTGAAGCTACATCATTAATACATCTGACAGCAGGAAACGTATTTCTTATTATAATAGGTATGGTTATGATTTACCTGGCAATAGTTAAAAAATACGAGCCTTTTTTACTGTTGCCAATAGGTTTTGCGTGCATAGTGGCAAATATACCTGGAAATCAGCTTATGAAACCTAATGGACTTTTTAGTATATTCTATTTGGGAGTTTCTAAAGTGATTTATCCACCGCTTATATTTCTTGGTGTGGGTGCCATGACAGATTTTGGACCGATGATTGCAAATCCCGGAATCATGATACTTGGTGCCTTTGCCCATGTGGGAATATTTATAGCACTTATAGGTGCCAAAATACTTCACTTTACATTGGCTGAAGCAGGTGCCATAGGGATAATAGGTGGAGCAGACGGTCCTATGGCCATATATGTTACACAGACATTGGCTCCCCATTTGATGGCACAGATTTCTGTGGCGGCTTATTCTTACATGGCTCTTATGCCGCTTATACAGCCTCCAATTATGAAATGGCTTACCACTCATGATGAAAGAAATATAATGATGAAACAGGTAAGGGTAGTGACAAAGAGAGAAAAAATATGTTTCTCTATACTGATAACGACGATAATTGATTTGCTGCTTCCACCTATAGCACCACTTGTAACAATGCTGATGTTTGGTAATCTTCTTAAGGAATCGGGAGTTGTAGATAGACTTGCTAAAACTGCCGGTGGTGCATTTATGGATGTAATCACTATATTACTTGCGTTGTCAATAGGTTCAACTATGTCAGCAAATACTTTCCTTACAGTAAAGACGCTTGAAATCATAGTACTTGGACTTGTGGCTTTCATGACAGGTACAGCAGGAGGTATCTGGGGAGGAAAGATTTTATGCAGGTTATCTCATGGAAGGATAAATCCGCTTATTGGATCGGCAGGTATAGCTTCGGTTCCAATTGCAGCCAGGGTTTCACACAGCGTAGCACTTCAGGAAAACAAATACAATTTCCTTGTAATGCATGCTATGGGACCTAATTTGGCAGGTGTGTTTGGAACTGCAATAGCAGGAGGTATACTCATAACTTTAATTCCTCATTAAACTAATTGGATTCCGTGCTGCACATAGCATAATATCTAGAGATGTAGTGCGGATTCAATTTCTATATTTTTATGCATTGACAAGTAGACAAGGGTTATAGAAAAATTTTTAGGTTAAACTGAGTTAAAACGTTAACACCAATATATATTTTGGGAGGGATTAGGAAAGTGAAAAAGGGATATATATTTATTATTTTAACTGCCATTTTA
>NZ_JBGFFE010000022.1:0-55566 GCF_041224415.1 Clostridium lapidicellarium
GAAGCATTGTTATAATAACATCGGTTTTTGATGCAACATCCTTTGAGGAAATGCCTTCTTCAGCTCCAAATTTTACAAGCTCATGGACAGATTGTTTACTTCTATTGAACACTACAAGATCATAACCTGCCTTTATCAAATTCTTCGACATTGGCTTCCCCATGATTCCAAGTCCTATAAATCCTATCTTCATATGTTACTCCTCCTTATCATTACAATACATCAAGCGGCATCTTTCTATCAGGTTTAGGAAATACTTTTCCAAGTGCATCAAGTTCATCTTTTGAAAGAACAACAGCACCTGCTCTGGCATTCTCTACAACATGCTTTTCATGGGATGCCTTTGGAATTGCAATTACATTGCCTGATCGCATGCACCATGCAAGAAGAACCTGTACAGGTGTTGCTCCATGATTTTGTGCTATTTCATTTAAAGTCTTTTCATTCAGAATATGTTCCCTCAACCTGCCGCCCTTTGCTATTGGACAATATGCCATAATAGGCATGTTATGTTCCCCCTGCCATGGAAGCAGATCAAATTCAATACCTCTTGAGCCAAGATGATACAGCACCTGGTTGACCATACAGTTTTCGCTGCCGCTGCATTCACTAAGCTGCATCATATCAGAGGTGTCAAAGTTTGATACTCCCCACCTCAAGATTTTCCCCTGCTTTTTCAATTTTTCCATACCTTCTATTGTTTCCTGAAAAGGTACATTGCCTCTCCAATGAAGAAGGTATAAGTCAAGATGATCGGTATTCAATCTCCTCAGGCTGTTTTCACAGGAATTGAATATATCTGGGATTCCCGCATTGTGCGGATAAACTTTGGAAACCAGAAATATCTTATCTCTTATACCTTTTATTGCATCTCCTATTAAGTTTTCAGATTTTCCTTCTCCATACATTTCCGCGGTATCTATAAGAGTCATTCCAAGTTCAACTCCAAGCCTCAATGTATTTATCTCGGCTTTTCTTGTGGATGGATTCTCACCCAGATACCAGGTTCCCTGTCCTAGTGCAGGAACACGGGTGCCATCCGGAAGGACAACTCTTCTTTTTCCATTTATACTCCTTATCTTTTCAATCTCATTTTCACTTATCAAACTCAAGATATCAGTCTCCTCTCAAATTAGTATTTACAAATCCATGAAATTCAATCCAAATTCCCTGTCAGGCAGCTTGACTATTTTTTCTCCAAGATCTGTAACAAACAGCTCACAAACCAATGATATTTTACATTTGAACAAATGTCCACCAATAAGTCCGTAGTTTTTATCGCTTAAATTTATATGTGAATGAATTATTACATCATTATTCTTCAATCTTCCTATATTACCCACAAGGCTCGTTATTTCAAAATTTTCTACAAAATCTCTGCTTTTATAAATTTTCTTTACAGGGTCAAAATATCCCAGTTTCACTTCAGATGCAGCACCAATTGCAGTAAAATATCCTGCCTCTATATTTTGTTCCTTACACAATTTTGCCAGCTGTTCCATTACTTCTTCACCTTTATTCAATTTTACAATATAATTGAATCCGGATTTTCTAAATTTCATCATATCAGCTCCCAAATTTTTATTATACCTAAATTATTCCTGCTTTTGGAAGTTTAATCAATATTAAATTAAACAAATATCAACACATAATACTGCTTTATTTTGTTTAATTGCATAATAAAATCAATTCCAAGCAGTTTTAAAATTAATTATAGATGAATAAAGCCAGAATAAATCCACATATCTTTTAGGATTTAGATTTGTCAGCTTATATATTTTATTTAATCGATAATTGAGAGTATTCCTATGTATAAAAAGTCTATTCGAAACTTTATTGAGCTCTCCATTTTCTTCTATAAATACTTTTAACGTTTCCATCAATTCCCCATTTTTATCATTTTTAGAAATTAATTCATAGGAATTCTTAAGTTCGTTTAGTTTCCATCTTGCATTATCTTGTAAAAACAACATTTGATATTTCAAAATATCAAATATGTAGACATTCTCCTGAGAATAATTTTCCCTTCCGAATAAAAGTGTTTTTTTAGCTATTTCATAAGATTTACAAATATCAGTTAATTTATTGTATACTTTACCCATAGATATTTTTACATTATTCTTCGTTTTATGACTTATTTTTCTATACACACCTTCTATTCTAGGTTTACAGGTTACAGGTCTGTAATTCATATTGGGACATTTATATATAATAACAATTGTTTTTGAATCAATAGCAGCTGCTGGAGATCCCTCAAAATTTGCCTCCAATATTGAAATTACATTGTTGAGTGTATCTATATCTCTTTTTTCAGAAATTTTTTCAAAGTCAATTTGCACAATAAAAACTGCCATTGGATAATTATTTGTCAATTTAAACTTTTTTGCATATTTCTCTAGCAATTTAAAAGAACCTTGATCATCATTTATAAGGGATACTATCATATTCTCCTTTATCTTGTTATTCCATTCAAGTTCCCTCATCACGTAGGCCTGCTCTATCATCATTTCGGCTGCCATTTTAATAAGTCTGCCATATCCTATAACTTCATCTCTTTTCCCCGTGATACCGATTACTCCAATGACATTTTCTTTAAATTCTATTACTATATTGGTTCCTTCCTGAACTCCATTTAATTCTTTGCACTGTTTTTCATCTATGCTAAATTCAGATCTTCTTTTAAGAGCCAGAACCGCACCTTCATGAATTGTGCCAACTCTACTTTTATCACCAGATGCTATAATCATACCCTTTTCATTCATTATATTCACATTTTTATTCACGGCTTTCATGGTTCTATCAACTATTCTCTCCGCAAGTTGCCTGCTCAAAATTTCCATCTTATACTCCTCCTTACAACATAATATGACAATAATTCTGTTTTTATAATGTGCATGTAAATAAAAATTTAACGTTTACCATAAACAATATTTGTGCAACTGAACATTGATATAAAAACATATAAGCATGATAATAAACTTAATATATTTTCAATTATAATTTCACGACATGTATATGTCTACAGTGGGAGGGGTTATACAATGATAAAAGGTGTTTTTACACCAATAATAACTATTTTTGATGAAAATGGAGACTTCGATCAGAAATCCAATAGGCAAATCATTGAAAAACTAATTTCAGATGGCATTTATGGAATATGCATACTTGGAACCACAGGTGAATTTTTTAATATGACTTTCGATGAAAAGAAGAAATATATTGAATTTGCATCAAGAACCATCAATAGAAGAGTAAAGTTAATAGTTGGTACGGGAAGTCCAAATATAAGAGAAGCTATAGCACTTGCAAAATGTGCAGAAAAAAACAATGCAGATGCTGTACTGGTAGTTCCTCCTTTTTATTTTAAATTGGATGAAGAGCATATTTTTGAATATTTTTCTATTATAGCGGAAAATACAAATCTGCCAATGATATTATACAATATACCACAAAATACAAAAATCGAGTTGTCTGTAGAGCTAGTACTTAAACTAGCCAACAAATATGAAAACATAGCTCACGGCGGTATAAAAGATACTACACCTGCTCTCGGAAATGTAAGAAGATTTGTAGAAAAAGTTAAAAGCATATATCCTGATTTTGCAGTATTATCTGGAATAGATGAATATTTGATACCTAACCTCATGATAGGTGGAAACGGTATTATAGGTACACAGACAAATACCCAGGCAAAACTTCTCGTAGAAACATACAAAACATTTCTGAAAGGTGACTTTAAGAAATTATTGGAACTTCAAAAGAAAATAAATCACATAATGGACGTACGTGAAATGCCAAACAGCAACAATATATTGTCTACAAAAACTGCTGCCAGCATTGCTTTAAATTCAGATTTCAATACGTCAATAAGATACTACGATATAAAAGTTACAGATGACGTCAAGAATCAAATTAAAAAAATCGTCAATGCAAAATAATCTTTCATAATCAAATAATCAAAAATTTTTTTGAATAGTCTAGGAGCCGGCACACTGGCTCCAAATTTCAAAATAATAAAAAAGTCCCAACTTAATAATTCATTTCCCGCCATACATATTGCATACTTTTCAGTTAACCACAATTTCTATATTTTTTACTCAAATGTTTACAATAGAATCCTGCCAGTAATAGTACAATAAACATCCAGCCGCTAAAAAGCCATGTATTTACATGTGATCCGTAGTTGGGAAAAATACCTGTTGTCACATTTATCATAGTATGAAAAACAAGTGCCGTGAACAGACTTTTGCCGCCATACATATAGGCATAGATCATTGCAGTTCTCATAAATATATTTAAAAGGCACATTCCAATAATCCACCATGCCGGATGTACCCAGCTCCATGGAATGATATGCCAGGCAGCCCACACTCCTCCGATAATTATACCTGCCTTAATTATCCCATATTCTTTAGCCAGTGGTCCAGTTAGAGTAGATGTCCATCCAAATTCTTCAGGTATTGCCCCTAAAAAATAAAGAACTATCATCAGCGGAATCTCTTTATAAGGAAACACTATTTCTGCCGGCAGTGGAAAAGAAAATACCTTCATTGTAAAATATGTCAGCACTGCAACCAAGGGCATACATGCCAGGCAAAAAATTATCGACCATTGTTTGGCTTTATTCATATCAAAAATACTTTTAAACAAAAATGCAATTCTTTTTATCCCATCTTCTTTCCATGCATATATCAATGACAAGAAGAATGGTACAAAGATCATCAAAAAGCTAATTGGCAGACCAAAAGGCAAGCCTTTAACCGGGAAAAATGCACCCCAAATATAGAAAGGTACTGATAATACTAAAGTTATCGGCAGGAACATAAAATATTTTACATTTGATTTTATCATGTATTATTCCTCGCAAAAATACAAGTAGTCCTTAACAATGCATCAAACAGGAGTTTTTTTTAACCAGAGAGACCAGTGTTTACTGTAATGTTTTGATTTATCCAATCCATACTCACACCACTCTTTTGGTAAACTCAGCATTTTCCAATTGCTAAAAAAATGTCGAATATCTTCTAAGTCTACATAAAAATGTGGAACATTTTTTTCTGTTTCATGTTCACTCCGAAGAATAGTATTGGCATCGAGCTGCCGGCTTTCCCAGGCATTCTGAAAATCCCATGTTCCTTTTGAAATTAGAGTAAGGAATATCTCCCCTCCAGGCTTCAATATACGCCTAATCTCATCCAATATTCTAACAAAACCTTGAGTATCCGTATGATAGATTACATTATAAGCAAACATGCAATCAAAGCTATTGTCCGAAAATGGCAGCGAGAGCATATCACAAAGATGAGTTTCAATGCCCAAATTTTCCCTTTTGGCCCAATCGGACAAATATCGAATACCATAGTCTGATAAATCCACGGCAGTTACAGAAAAACCTTTATGGGCCATATATATAGAATGCCGTCCAAGCCCACTGCCTAAATCCAAAAAATATTGAAATTTCCGTATTTTCCATACTTCAGCAAAATATGCACTTTCCATGCAGGGTATAAGCCATTTATTACTGGAATTTTTAGTCCAATCCCACGGCTTTGATGAAACCATATCTTATCCTCCTCATTAATTACAATCATTAAATAAACTTGTATGACACTTTCAGCATTTGAAATAGTTCCGCTAAAATATAAACTACAATCCAAAGTACAGCATACTATATATCGCTTCACATCTCAATTAAATTAATCATTAAATAATATACATATAACATACATATAATATTTCTTTGATATTGTTTACAACAATGGCTCATTTTTTGAAGATCTATTGATTGGCACCGAGGACAGCATACAACCAAAAATGGGAGTGGTAAATATGAAAAAATGTGAAAAACATTTATTGATTTTTTTTGCAGGCACACTGGCATGGACATGGACAATTGGAATGATCCCTGTTATTCTCGGTATCAATAATACAGATTATGGAAACCTTATTTTCGTTTTTACAGCCGGTATTGCTCCATCAAGTATGGGTCTTATTATGGTATTTGCCACATATAGTCCAGAGGCAAAAAAAAATTATTTCAAACGGTTTATTCCAACATGGAATGGCTTCTGGTTTGTACTACTCTATGCCATTCTCCTTCTGGGCATATCAACTGCCTCCCTTATACTGCTCCTAAAGGAAAAACCGGATTTCAAAACAATTCAGAATTTTGTAAAAGGCAGTTTCCTGTTAGGTTTTATTTGGGGAATTTGGCATATTCCCTGGATATTTTACAGTGCACAATGGCAAAGACGTTCTTTTAGCATTTCTCCCCTATGGTTTGGCATATTTATTCTTTCAACAATAGCCACAAGTTTCATGATGTCTATAGCATACATACTATCCAATCGCAATTATTTCAACGCATCCAGTATACATGCCGTATCCAATGCAATTCTCGGCTTATTTTACATGGATATTCCATTAGAGGGTCAGAATCTGGCACTGGCAAGCGATTTGATATTGAGCACAATTATCACATTTACGGTATTGGTGATATTCCAGAAATATTTTTTCAATCAATTTTTCACTATAATGGCAAATGTAAAAGTTTCAGAGGTGGAAAAATAGGAAAACTCTGCTTCGGTTAAAACTGAGCAGTTTATATAATACAGTTCTCCCTGCTAAAAATATGTGAAAATTAACTTTTATCAAGTAAAATTTAACAGTTCTTAATTGAAACTTAGCAATTTATGTCGTATACAAGTTGTATAATATATACCGATATAATTAGGGGAGATGGTATATCATGACGAATAATGACTATGATATAAAGAGAAGAAGAATATTTATAATTTCAATTCTAGTTTTACTTTTATTTTCCATAGGATTTACCAGTTGTATAACAACAAGCAAAAAGAAATCCATGATCAAATTAGAAAATATGGCAGTTTCAAATAACCCAGGTGACAAAAAATCCACGAACAAATCAGAAAATATGACAGATCCAAAAAAATTAGGTAGTAAAATGTCTATAGACACAACAACTCCGGATAATTCAGGCGACAGTAAATCCATAAACAAATCAGAAAATACAGCTGTTTCAAACACATCAGAGGGCTTTGATCCCTATAAAAAAGATGGAAGGAAAGTAGTTTATTTAACTTTTGATGACGGCCCTTCCGCCAATAATACACCTAAAATACTGGATATATTAAATCAATATAACATAAAAGCTACATTTTTTTTAATAGGACAAAATGCAGAACAGAATAAAGATCTTGTAAAAAGAGAAGCGGCTCAGGGAAACGTAATTGGAAATCACACTTATTCACATGATATGAAATACATATATTCTGATCCAAAAACATTTATGGAAGATATTTATAAATGTCAAACTGTATTATCGTCAATTTTAGGGGAAAATTATAATTTAAAACTTGTAAGATTTCCAGGCGGTTCTTTTGGAGTCAGGTTAAAGCCTTTTAGAGAAGAACTTACAGGAAACGGCTATCATTATGTGGACTGGAATGATTTAAACGGAGATGCAGAACACAACAACGTGCCTGTTCAAAATTTGATTCATACCACAAAAAAATATGCTATTTACGACCATTTGGTCGTACTCATGCATGATGCTCCCGCAAAAGTTACTACTGTACAAGCCCTACCTGCTATCATAGAATATTTTAAATCCCAGGGCTATTCTTTTGAAACACTCAATTAAAAGATGAAATACGTTAAATCAAAATATTTTTACAGCATTTATAAGCACTGGTATTGACATAAGGAAGGAATAGCTATACGATATTATATAAACTGGTCTAGATATAAAAAGGAGTTTAACATATATGATGCAGCAGGCAAATTATTTGCAATCGAGAAAATACAATAAAAAAGTTATAATGTTTACACTGCTTTTGGGAAGCTTTATAGCATTTTTTAATGAAACAATATTAAATATAGCTTTCCCAAAATTGATGACGGAAATGAATGTCGGAGCCACAACAGTTCAATGGCTTACTACAGGTTACGTACTGGTAATTGCTATTTTGATGCCAGTTACAGCATTTTTAATAAGTACTTTTACAACAAAAAAATTATTTATGGAAGCTGTTACTTTATTTTTAATTGGAACCATATGTGCATTTTTTTCTACATCATTTCCGCTACTATTGATATCTAGAATTATACAGGCATTTGGGACAAGTATGATGATGCCAATTTTAATAAACACTGCACTTGCAATTTATCCACGTGAAAAACGTGGACTAGTAATGGGTACATGTGTTTGTGTAGTATCACTAGGACCTGCATTTGGTCCCACTTTTTCCGGAATATTATTACAATACTTTTCATGGCACATACTATTTTTGGTTCTAATCCCATTTTTAATAACATGCCTAATTTTAGGATATATATATTTAGAAAATGTCAATACAATAACTAAACCTAAAATAGATTATCTATCCATTTTACTTTCAGCCATAGGCATAGCATGTATTATATACCCGATAAGTTCAATATCCTCCGTAAATACATTAACCATTTCAATTATATTTGTAATTGGAGTAACATCAACAATACTCTTTTGCAGACGGCAAACACTCTTGAAACAGCCAATGCTTCAAATAAAATCATTTAAATATCCCGTATTCACAAGAAGTATACTAATAATAATAATAATTCAAATGCTTCTATTTTCAATGAATATAATATTACCTATGGTTTTAGAAAATGGATTTAAGACATCGTCTCTGGTAACTGGAATTGTCCTATTACCTGCAACTCTTTTCAATGCACTCCTATCACCGCTGGCAGGTAAATTTTATGACAATATGGGAGGAAAAATAGTAATTCCCGGTGGAGTTTTATTAATATGTATTTCAACTTTTATGCTGTCCAATATTACAAAATCGGATTCTACTTCAATGATTGTTATTTTATATTGCTTTATGTGTATAGGAGCAGCCATGTCTGCATCCAATACACAGACAACTGCACTTAATCAGCTGCCGGACAAATTCAGAGCAGATGGAATTGCAATTATAAATACTTTGATGCAAGTAGCTGGCTGCTTGGGATCCTCTTTGTTTTTAGGTATTATGTCAATTTACGAAAATAGATATCTGATAGTTTCTGACAGTAAAATAGATGCCACATTCTATGGATTTAGTTTTTCCATGAGATTTGCAACAATCATATGCATAATTGGATTCATATTGTCATTAACTCTTAAGTACCAAAATATAATTAGGCGATAGTTTTTTAATTAAATATTACATTACAAATTTCAGCTTATTTTACATAAAGATTTCATGACAGAAAATCCCCCACTAGATTACAAATATTTATGAACGTAATCTAGTGGGGGATTCCCTTCCGTAATTCATTATTAAACTTTAATTATACCTCTGAACCATTGATTTGGTGCGGATAACAGGACTTGAACCTGCATGAAATTTCTTTCACTAGAACCTGAATCTAGCGCGTCTGCCAGTTCCGCCATATCCGCATGATTGGGCAACACAGCCCACTTGTTTACCTAAATAGTATATCATAATCAAATTCAGAAAACAATAGAAAAATTTTTTCCTTTTTTCATTTCACAACAGCAGAATTTGAATACAGGTTAAATGCCACATTTCCACCTGAAGTATAGCCCTCTATATACACGGGATATTTAAAATCATTCCTAAATTTATAATCTATGTTTCCATAATCCACTGTGGCATCCATGCCCTCCGGCACATAATGTACGGCAAGAGAATGATGTGTTCTCTCCGTTGAAGTAAGGCCTGCCTTGTAAACGACATTATACAAAGTGGTAGATACCTGGCATATACCTCCTCCGAGCCCTGATTCAACTTTATCTCCAATAATAACGGGAGCGGCCTGGTACCCTTTGGCAGCAGTTCTCTGCCCTACAACTCCATTAAAACTAAAAGTTTTACCAGGCATCAGTACATATCCATTTATGCTTTTTGTAGCAAGCGCTATATTATTTGCCCTTTCCGCAGAAGATATGGAGCCATAGTTTGTACTAAAACTGGATATCAGCGTATCCACTGTCTTAAGCTGTGCTTCTTTTATTGAAGCCGGTACAGTTTCAAATTTTGCCTTTACAACAGGATTTTGTCCTACCGTCCCATCTATTTTAGAAACAAGTTCCTTTTCCAGATCTTCTTTTTTCAACTTTACACCGTCCTGCTGTGGAATTACTTCAAAGCCGATACTTCCCATCCTCAAGGATGCATTTACCGGTTCTGAATTAATTTCACTTCCAATTTTATCTACTAGATTTTTCACAGGTTCTGCGTTATAGGAAAATTTCAGTTCATAGTCTACAGCTTTAGGTCTTTTTAACAATCGATACTTTTTAAATATATTCTCATCTTTTCCATAAGAATATGCCTGATTTACAACTTCATCTATATTGTATGAGGGCTTCAAACTCGAATAACTCAATTCATATTTCCTATCCTCCGCAATTATATCAATTTTCTTCTGTTGTATTTTATCAGAGTATTCCCTTTTTATTATGTTTTTAGCTTCCAATTTAGTTTTTCCCGAGAGATCCGTGTCATTTACAAAAACTTTAGGATAAATCAAATTATTCCAATGTTCTATATCATTATAATGATATACCATAAATCCACAACTTATTCCCACAAAAACAGCCAGGGCTCCCACGGCTAATACAACCATTCTCTTTTTTAAAACTTTCTTGGCCTTTCGGGACTGTCTTCTCCGATCCATTTTTATCATCACCTCTTCATTTTTACATAGTTATTATACTATAGTGTCAGTATTTTTTATATGCAAAAGATAATTAATTTATTATATAGTTTTTTCAACAAACATAGTTTTATGGTATCATAAAATTGTATAAATATGTAGTAATATTTCAAATAACAATAGTGGAGGTAAAAATAAATGAAAGCTGAAATACTATGTGTGGGAACAGAAATTTTACTTGGAGATATAGTAAACACCAATGCCCAATTTATATCAAAGCAATTGGCAGATTTAGGCATAGAGGTATTCCACCAGTCCGTAGTCGGAGACAATCCGGAAAGGCTTTTGGAAGAATTAAAAAATGGTTTTGAGCGATCGGATATCATAATTACAACCGGAGGCCTGGGGCCTACACAGGATGATCTTACAAAAGAAACCGGAGCTAGATTTTTGGGCAGAGAACTTGTTTTAGATAAAGATTCACTGGAAAATCTAAAGAAACGTTTTAGCAGCATGGGACGCTCCTATCTAAAGGGAAACAATGTAAAGCAGGCATATTTCCCCAAGGGATCCAAAATACTGCCCAATCCCAACGGCACAGCCCCCGGGTGCATCATGGAAGAAGGAAATAAGGCCCTCATAATACTTCCGGGACCACCAAAGGAAGTCACGCCGATGTTCATAAACTATGTAAAACCCATTCTGAAAAAATACAGCACCAGAGTTATAAAATCAAAAACGCTCAGAATATGCGGAATAGGAGAAGGTATAATGGCAGAAATGGCATCTGATATCATAAAAAACAGCACCAATCCCACTGTCGCCCCTTATGCCAAAGAAGAAGACACAATACTTAGAATTACAGCAGAGGCTCCTACAGAAAATGAAGCTTTGGATCTTATCAAACCTGTGGAATCACGGCTTAAAAAAATATTTGGAATAAACATTTACGGCGAAGACAACGCAAAAATAGAAGGGGTACTTGGTAAAATGCTTGTAGATAAAAATTACACCATATCCTCTGCAGAATCATGCACCGGAGGGTTAATAGCAGCCAAACTCGTAAATTATCCGGGAATATCTCAGGTATTCAAAGAAGGTGCTGTCACCTACAGTAATGAAGCCAAGATGAACAGACTCGGGGTGAAAAAGTCCACCCTGGACAAATACAGCGCTGTAAGTTATGAAACTGCAAAAGAGATGGCAGAAGGTATTGCCAGGACTTCCAATACGGATATAGGCATAGCTACTACGGGAATTGCAGGTCCCGGCGGCGGATCTCCCGGAAAACCCGTGGGGCTGGTCTACATAGGACTCTGCATTAAAGGGAAGACAAAGGTTAAAAAATTTCAATATCCAGGTAATAGAGCTACTGTAAGAAAAAGGGCCGTTATGAGTGCTCTGGATTGGATACGAAGGGAAATCACAGACAAATAGCTCTCAGTTTGAAAATTTACTTTTCATTTTTTTCAGGGCAGTTGAGATATTCACAGTAGGGAGCTACAGGACAGTGTCCACAATCAGGTTTACGGGACTTACATATTTTTCTTCCATGCCATATCAGGTAGTGGTGGGAATCACTCCACATATTCTTGGGTATATTTTTCATAAGTTCCATTTCAACTTTGTGTGGGGTATTTCCCCTTGCTATCCCAAGTCTATTGGATACTCTAAATACATGGGTGTCCACTGCAATAGCCGGAATCCCAAAGGCATTCGACAAAACCACATCTGCAGTTTTTCTACCTACACCAGGTAATTTAATCAATTCCTCCATTGTATCAGGAACCTTTCCACCATGTTCCTCTATAATCGCCCTGCTTGTTTCCAATATATGCTTGCTCTTATTTCTAAAAAAACCGCAGCTTTTTATCTTTTTCCCCAACTCCTCTTCTGTTAGAGAAACCATTTTCTCCGGCGTGTTAAATTCTCTGTATAGTTCATTGGTAACTTTATTTACCCTGACATCAGTACACTGGGCGGAAAGCATAGTAGCTACCAACAATTCGTAAGGGGAACCAAATTTCAATGCACACCTTGCTTCTGGATATGTTTCACCCAATATTTTTAATATCGTAACTACAATTTGTTTGTTCAATTTTTACCACCTTCATTAAAATTATATACTCCTCTATATTTTTCAGGGAGAAGTTTTGCTATTTCACACATGAGAAAATCAATTACCCTATCTTCATATTTATGTTTTTCCTCACCTTCCCTTTTATTTGGTATCTGCAGTTTCTTCCCTATATTCACCGTGACCTTGGCATGGTGAAAACTTTCTAGAGCCATTCCTTTATCATTTATAGGTAAAAGCTTTTCAGTCCCGCATATTCCTATCGGCACTATCCTGCCCCTAGTCAATTTCTGTATAAGTACTATTCCCTTTTTACCCCTATTCATAGCAGCTGTCCTGCTCCTTGTACCTTCTGGAAATATAAGTACATTTTCACCTGATTTCACTGCTTTTACTATGTCGGAAATAGCCCCTTTATCTGCAGAATTAGGTTTTATAACTATGGTTTTTGTAATACTCATTCCAAGTTTTGTAAGGCAATCATCATTTAACTTCATACCAGCAACAAAAATCAATTTTTCTTTTTTAAGTACATTCCCAAGAACCAGTGCATCCGAATTGCTTAAATGATTACATATAAATATAATGGGTCTTTTAACTCCATTCAAATGTTCCATGCCTTTGACTTCTATAGCCGCATATTTATTTAAATATCCATTTAATAATTTGTCTGAAATACATTTTACTAATCCCTGAGGTAGAGAACCTATAAGCTTAGCCATCCATGGAGAAATCATAGATAAAGCCACCTTCCCTTTCATATTGATAATATAACTTAAAATAATGTC
Organism: Clostridium lapidicellarium; assembly: GCF_041224415.1. Classification (NCBI taxonomy): domain Bacteria; kingdom Bacillati; phylum Bacillota; class Clostridia; order Eubacteriales; family Clostridiaceae; genus Clostridium; species Clostridium lapidicellarium. Next base: position 13,543 of record NZ_JBGFFE010000022.1, read on the forward strand.
ATCATATATAAATAATTATAATTTCAAAATATGTAAAAGTCTATTATAATAATCTTTTACATAAGAAGATTTTATATTTTTTATCTCAACATTCTTTTTAAGTACGAGTGTGTTTATTATACTATTTCTCTGGATAATATTTTTTCCCCTCCATCCACAGGAAGTATTTTTATATTTTCTCATAAATGTGCTTTTGTCAATATTGACTATCTCATTCAGATCCACTTTTTCCATAAAGTCAAAGGGCTTGAAACCTTTTATATTGGAGTATGCAACATTCTCATTATACGGACATACCTCCTGACAGGTGTCGCATCCAAACAACCTGCCCTGAAATTTTGCAAACCACATATCGTCTATATGTTTCTTCTGGGTAATGTAAGACATGCATTTGTTGGAATCCCTATAACCGCGGATAGCCCCCGTAGGACACACAATCTGGCATAAATTACAATTCCCGCATTTACTTATTTGCGGCATATCGCTTTCTATTTCCATATCAGTTATTACCTCACCCAAAAATACATAGGATCCATACTTTTCTGTAATAAGCATATTATTTTCCCCTATAAATCCTATTCCGCTCTGAAAAGCTATATACCTTTCAGGCAGAAAATTATTATCCACAAAATATATGGCCTTTCCACCCAGATTTGCTATGAAATAGCATATTTTTTTTAAGTAAGCCCCTATTACCTCATGATAATCCTTTCCCCAGGTATATATGGAAAATCCTATTTTACCTTTCTTGATGGGTTTTTTAAACAAATAGGGAAAGGCAATAGATATTATTGTCTTTCCCCCATCCATATATCTATAGGAATTAATTCTCCTATGGATATCCTTTTCTTCAAATTCATTTTCCAATAAATTCTCTTTCCTAAACTGGAGATATTTTCCTAAATCGGTATACATCCTGCATTTGGTAAAACCTACAGTATCCAAACCCATACCGCGGCAGAAATCTAATATTTCCTTCTTGTAATCCAATATTTCACCTACTCATACAAAAATCTTATATTACCATTTCATTATATATCTTTTTTCTATTTCCTGCATAATTTTTTATCTCTATGATTTCAGCTTTATTTTTATATATAATCCTTGCAGGTATTCCCACTGCAGTACAATCTGAAGGTATATTTTCCAAAACTACTGCATTAGCCCCTATCTTAACATTGTCGCCTACAACTATAGGCCCCAATATTTTCGCACCGCTTCCTATAAATACGTTATTTCCGACAGTAGGGTGTCTTTTACCTGTATCATCTTTTCCCGTACCGCCCAGAGTCACTCCGTGATACAAAGTCACATTATCCCCAATTTCTGCAGTTTCTCCTATTACAACTCCCATACCATGGTCAATAAACAGCCCCTTGCCTATTTTAGCTCCAGGATGAATTTCTATACCTGTCAGCATTCTAGACAGCTGTGATATAGCTCTGGCAATAAAAAATAATTTTCTCTTATAAAAAAAATGGGATATTCTATAGTGAATCAATGCATGTATAAAAGGATACACTAAAAACACTTCTACTGGATTTCTAGCAGCCGGATCATTTTCAATTGCATTTTTAATATCATATGCCAACAGTTTGAATGGATTTCTAATCACTATATCACCTCCATAACTCCTACCTTAATTTAATATTTTTTCACAGGGAAAACTGCCCCTGTGAAAAAATAAAATACAATGCAGATCAATCGTACAATCCCATGGAGAGATATTTTTCTCCCCCGTCTGGTGCCACTGTAGCCACTTTTTTGCCCTTTCCAAGTTTTTGGGCCACTTGTATAGATGCCGCTATATTAGCTCCTGAAGATATTCCAACCAGTATTCCCTCTTCTTTTCCCATAAGTCTGGCATATTTAAAAGCAATTTCATCTGTTATCGTAATAATTTCATCTACAAATTCCGATTTATATATATCTGGAACAAATCCAGCACCTATTCCCTGTATTTTGTGGGGACCTGGCTGACCACCTGATAAAACCGGTGAGGATGCAGGTTCAACTGCAATGACCCTAGTATTTTTATTTTTCTTTTTTAAATTTTCTCCTACTCCTATCAATGTCCCGCCGGTACCAACACCGGCTACAAATGCATCCACATCTTTTAAATCGCCTATTATCTCTTCAGCTGTAGTATCATAGTGTTTCTGTGGATTAGCTATATTTACAAATTGTTGGGGAATATAATACCCTTTTTTGCCCTTTGCAATCTCATAGGCTTTTTCTATGGCACCCTTCATTCCCTTGGCCCCCTCTGTGAGAACCAATTTAGCACCATAGGCCCTTATCATATTTCTTCTCTCCACACTCATGGTTTCGGGCATGACAATTATTACCTTGTATCCCTTCAATTTACCTATCATGGCAAGGGCTATACCCGTATTCCCACTAGTCGGTTCAACTATCGTGCCCCCCTTTTCTATAAGGTTTTCTCTCTCTGCTCTCTCAATCATCCCGAGGGCAGCTCTATCTTTTATGCTTCCACCTGGATTATATTTTTCAAGCTTAATATATATATCAGCCGAGTTTTCATCTTTAAAATTATCCAACTTAAATAAAGGTGTGTTCCCAATCATATCTATGGCATTACTAAATATCATTACATTTACCTCCTAATAATTTTAAATAATTTAATTTTACATTAAAAAAACTCCTCCTCTAACTTTTTATAGAGACGAAGTTTATATTCCGTGGTTCCACTCTTTTTGGTTTTTCAAAAACCCACTCACAATCGAACACAGCGCTATGTTCTATCACTATAACGGGTGAACCCGGTGTTAGCCTACTGTAAATTCGACCCACAACTCCAAAGAGCACTTCACTTAAATTCCATTAGAAAACTTCTCAGCAAACAGCCTTCTCTCTGTAAAATTTCATTTAAGCTACTTTTCTTTTTCAAAGTATTTCTGAGTAATTTACTATGATTTACTATATATATTATACAACTACCCATATTTTTGTCAATATTTTTTTATCCAATTTTCAAATCAAATCTCATAAAATATTCACTGTATTCAGTTGATTTTAATTTTTACATATATTATAATATAAATTAATAGTAATTATCCAATAATAACAAATCAAAATAAAAAAATTAATTCGTTAAAAGGAGGATCTGAGGTTTTAATGTCAACTGGTAAATTTAAAAATTCTACTATAAGAAAATGGAAATGTCTTGTCTGCGGGGCAATATTTGAAGGCAATGAACCTCCAAAAACCTGTCCAGTATGTGGTGCCGATTCCAGCCAATTTGTTGAAATTTCTGAAAAAAGTCCTGCAGATTTCATTACAGGGAAAAATGAAAATTTTGTTATAATAGGAAATGGCGCTGCAGGATATCACGCTGCTGATTCCATAAGAAAAAGAAACAAAAACTGCAGCATAACAATTATATCTTCTGAAAATTTTTTAACTTACTACAGGCCTGTACTTTCAGGTTATCTTTCAAAATCTGTATCCGATCAAAATTTTTACGTCTGCAATAAAAACTGGTATAAAGACAACAACATAAAGATAGATTTGGACTGTACGATAAAAAATATCGACACGACATTGAAAAAAGTAACTGCAGAAGATGGCCGGGAATTTTCCTATGACAAACTCATACTGGCAAATGGCAGCCACAATTTTATAATTCCCATAAAAGGAACAGACAAAGAAGGGGTATTCACTTTAAAATTTAAATCAGATGCGGAAAATATAAAAAATTACATGTCAAAATCTAAAAATGCAGTTATAATAGGCGGCGGTCTTTTAGGACTCGAAGCTGCCTGGTCAATTAAAAAAGCCGGTTTAAGCGCCACCGTGGTGGAATTTTCAGACAGACTGCTTCCAAGACAGTTGGATTCGGAAAGCGCTTTGATGTTTAAAAAAGCCGTGGATAAATCCGAAGTGGATGTTATACTCGGGGATTCGGCAGAGGAAATACTGGGAGAAAAAAAAGTAACCGGAATGAGATTAAAAAGCGGTAGGACAATAAAAACAGATATGGTCTTATTCTCGGTAGGTATACGTCCCAACAAAGAACTGACAAAAGGTACAGATATAAAAACAGATAGAGGCATCATAGTAAACGACAAAATGGAAACCTCTGTAAAGGATGTATATGCCTGCGGAGATGTCTGCCAATACAACGGAAGAGTTTACGGGAACTGGCCTGCTGCTGAAAAGATGGGTAACATTGCTGGTGCCAATGCTTCAGGAGACGATATACATTTCTCAGATTTTATATCTTCTTCCATCTTCACTTCAATGAACATAAATCTGTTTTCCTGCGGCAATATTTCATCAGAATCCCAAACATTGTCTCTAAAAGACATACCAAATGGGAAATATCAAAAACTATTTTTCGAAAACAATATATTATCAGGTGGAATACTTATGGGCGATATAAAAAAATCCGGCAAAATTATCTTAGCAATACAGAATAAGAAATCTATGCAGAACATAATAAAATTAAACCCATTTCTTTAATTTTTTAGATTTAAAAAGCAAGCTGAATTCTGTTTTTTTATAATCAGTTTGCTTTTTTTTCATGTCTAAAAAGCACCGCGTTGACTTCCCCTCCAAGTATTATTATAACAGATATAATAAAGAGCCATGTAAGAAGAGCTATTACAGCCCCTATACTTCCATAAAGCATGGAATAGCTGGAAAAATTATTAACATAGAATGCAAAAATCATAGATACCACTACAATACTTATAGTTGAGAAAATCGCCCCAGGAATAACTTCCTTCCAGACAAGCCTTACACTGGGAGTATAGACGTATACTGCAGAAAAAATAAACACTATAGAAACAAATATAATCACATACCTCAATATATCCCATATAAAATTAAATTCTGCGGAAAATCCCAGGTTAAGTGCTATCAAGCTTCCAATTGTCTGTCCAAATACTAAAAAGAATATAGTAATTATCATCATTACAGTTATTCCAAGTACACACAGTATAGAAACAGCATATATTTTAAATATGGATCTATGTTCTTCTCGATTATAAGCCTTGTTAAGGCCTTTTATAACTGCATGAAATCCTCCAGAAGAAGCCCATACCGTAAAAATCAAACTTAAATATACCAATTTAGTATTTTTAACAGTTGTAATCCTCACCACTGTATTTTTTATCAGCTCCAATACATCTTTAGGCAGCATATAGCTCAAAACCGTAAGTAAATCACTGCTGCTTATATCACTATACCCTATAAAACTTATGATAAATATAAGAAATGGGAAAAAGGAAAATATTAAGCTATAGGCAAGCTGAGAAGCAAGTGCAAAAACGTCGTCTTCCATAAATCTAAAAGCAACTTCTTTTATTCTATGTCCAATATCTTTTGCCAAATATACACTTTCGGTTAAGAAAACCTAGACAAACTTAACCTCTCCTTTCTCACTTTATATAAAAACAACCTAATGTTCTAAGTTTTTAATTTCATACATTTTTAACATTTTTCTTCTATGCACAATATATAGCCACACTATCAATAATATGCCGTATTTCTATTAATATTATAATTTCCCCATTCAGCTGTCAAATTATAAATACACTATTGAATTTATCCTCCAAAAGAATTAAACTTATCTATGACAAATTTTATACGATATAAAGTATAAAGTTTTTTTTTATAAATAAAAATGGAAAGAGGGAATGCAATTGAAAAAATTCATCAAAAACTTTGTACTGCTTTGCGGAATTTACATACTTATTCAGGGCTTTCATTATACTACCGTACTCGCAGCAAATAATATGGACGAGCCTTCAGTAAAATCTGATATCACAAACAGTACCAATTTACATAATACTTCTCCTGCAAAATCCACAGATGATATTCAAACTGGATCACCTACGGAAAATGAAGAGAACAAGAATGCTGAAATTACAAATGATTTAAATGCCGCATCAAAGAAGATTCCTGATTCCGCACAGATTTCATCTGCAGATGCCGCACCGGCGAAAACTTCTGATTCCCAGGAGATTTCCACCGACACTACACCAAAGAAAAACTCTGGTTCCACACAGACTTCATCCACAACCGGTACTGAAGCAAAGGAGTCTTCCGCTTCGACACAAACACAACAAACACAGGCTTTATCTACGGACTCTGTATCATCTTCATCAAAAGATAACTCAACACACGATTCAACCAGTGATAACAAAACATATTATAAAAGCAGCAGTAAAACCGAAAACTCAAGTACTTTTGTAAAATATAATATTCCTGTTAGTAAAAGCTGGAAAATAAAATTCAGTGAACCGGTAGATGCAGATTCCCTGGAAGGTAAGATAACTGTAGTTGATAAAAATAACACAGCTATTCCAATAACATTGTCCCTAACTGACAATAATAAATCGGTTATTGTAACACCCGAAACAAACTATGATCATGATTCCAGCTATACTTTGATTATAAAAGATATAGTATCTAAATATAATAGGAAGCTCAAAAACCCAACTGTAGTAAATTTTACAACAGTTCCTTCTATATCTTCAATAGATGATATAAATGAAACTGTAAACCAGGAAGATAGTTTTGATTTGCCTGCACAAGTACCGGCCAAAATGTCCAATGGTACAACTAGTTATGTAGACGTATTCTGGAATAAATCCTTGGATCCAACTACAACAAGCATACCGGGAGATTATGAGTTTGAAGGTACAGTAGAAGATTATGATAAACCAGTAACTTTGAAATTAACTGTAAAACCATTTGTTCCTGTTCAATCCATATCAAATGATTACAGAGTCCAGTCCCAAATTGGTACAAACCTCTATAATTATCTCATGAATTACAGTAACAGACAATCTGTACTTGAAAGAGCCATAGAACTCCACGATGGAAGTACAAGCAATAACTGTGTGTTTTTTGCCAGCGAGGCACTCAGAAGGGTAGGTCTTGATGTGCCAACTTCCGTAGCGAATACATTGACTCTCACTTCCGTATTAAAAAATTTTGGCTGGAAGATCTGTTATGACTTGTCTCTGCTCTTACCTGGGGACATATGTTTTACTACAAACTACGGAGATGGCCCGACTCACACGTATACCTTCATGAAATGGGCGGATCTGAAAAGCTTTGATTATGGATACATATGCGATAATCAAGGTTACGACTATGATGGAGATCCATATCATATAAGGAATATAGATTTCGCAACCGAACAGAAAGATGCACTATCTTACTTCATGTATCTAGCTTAGCATAAACTAAAGTTGGCTGCCGTATGATTTAAATCATACGGCAGCCAACTTTCTTAGGGAACAATAACATAATCAAATCTATTTAAAATATCTATTTAACAATCCTCTAAATGCAGCACCATGTCTTGCTTCATCTTTAGCCATTTCATGTACGGTATCATGGATATCATCATACTTTAATTTCTTTGCTAAATTTGCAAGATTCTCCTTGCCCTTGCATGCTCCTGCTTCTGCATCAACTCTCATCTGCAAGTTTTTCTTTGTATCCGGCACTAGTACCTCTCCTACTAATTCGGCGAACCTAGATGCATGTCCTGCTTCTTCAAGGGCCACTCTCTTAAATAATTCTGCAGCTTCCGGATATCCTTCCCTATCAGCCTGACGACTCATGGCAAGGTACATTCCAACTTCGGAACATTCTCCTGTGAAATTGGATTTCAGGCCTTCCAATACCTTAGGATCAACTCCCTTGGCAATACCTACTTTATGTTCGGTTGCCCAATCAGAAGAATCCTCTGATTTTTCTACAAATTTATCCGATGGTGCACCACATACCGGACACTTCTCGGGCGGTTTTTCTCCTACATAAACATATCCACAAACTGAACAAACAAATTTTTTCATACCAAAATTCCTCCTATTTTTCATTCTATATAATAACATATTGATTTCTCTCAACAGTTATTATTATATAACATTTATTATTACTTTGCAAGGATTTTTCAGTATTTATCTGAGAAAAAAAGTTGAGATATGATAACACATATCTCAACTTTAAAATTTCCTAATCTCATTCAATATATCATTTTCCACCTTGCGACAGTCCGGAACATAACTTTTAAGTAATTTCATTCTTCCTTTCAAAGTATAATTACCTAAAGATGCAGGTATCAGGAAACTATCTCCCTTGGATATATTTTCAAATCCCCCATCATATATTATTTTTCCATTCCCGTCAACACAGGTAAATATATAAAATCTTTCTCTGTCGCTGCTTTCTGAAACTTCATCTGCAATATCATATAATTCCAATGAAAACTCTCTGGCAAGGCAAAGATAGGTTTTTTCAAAACCTTCCCTTTTTAAAGTAATTCCTCTGCTCTTTTCTCCTCTTAAATTCAGATCAATTACATCCAATGCCTTTTTAATATGAAGTTCTCTTCCTCTTCCATAGTCATATACCCTATAGGTGACATCACTGCTCTGTTGAATTTCTGCTACAATGACACCCCTGCATATAGCATGGACAAGCCCGCTTTTTATAAAATATACATCACCTTTTTTGACAGGTACTTTATTCATAAATTTTTCCAGATTCCCCTGTTTAATCGCATTTTTAAACTGATGTATAGTACAGTCCTTCTTTGTCCCTACTATTAAACTTGCACCTTCAAAAGCATCTACTACATACCAGATTTCTGATTTTCCCGAGTCATTTTCCATCTTTCTGGCATATGAATCGTTGGGATGGACCTGTATGGAAAGATTATCCGTAGCATTTATCAATTTTATGAGAAGAGGGAACCTTTTTGTTTTAATTTCGGTTCCCAATAGTTTATCTCCCATTTTATCAATCAGCCTGTCAAATTTAACTCCCTTTAACTCTCCATTGGCCACCGTTCCCGTGCCATTTTTATGACATGCAATATCCCAGCTTTCTCCTATTTTCCCTTCCGGAAGGTTGTCTCTAAAAGCCTCTAAATCTCTTCCCCCCCAGATTTTTTCATAATATAGATTTTCAAATCTTATAGGATACAAAGCAATTCACTTCCTTACATATTACGCTTCAATTTTCAATATACTCTTTTATCTCTTTAAAACCAGTTCTATTTAAACTACTAATTCTAAATATTCTCTCGGCACCTGCCATTCTCAATATCTCCTCCACTCTTTCAATATCGCTGTTTTTTTCACAGAGATCCATCTTGGTTATTATACCTATAAGCGGTTTAGCAAACATGCCTGCAAAACTGGGTGGAAATATAATATCCAAATTCGTACACTCTTGAAAAATAGCTATGACGTCACAATCTGCCGAAAGAACAGAAATTGCACTATAAAGCCTATTTTCTATATACTCTCCCGGAGTATCCAAAAATGCATCTTTTAAAAATTCCGGGGCTTGAGTTTTTTTATAATTTATCTTTTCCCCTGCCATGGCTTGACAAAAAGTAGTTTTTCCAGATCCTGTTCTACCTATAAGCAATAAAGTCTTCATAATAATTCTCCTGCAATTTACTAAGATTTAGTTATACCCGACACGGAAAATTTAAGTACTTTGCTAAGCACATTAAGCACTTCCCGAAGAGCGGATTCTACACTGGAAACATCTCCCGTTATAACTAACGAGCCGCTGAATCTGTCTACAAATCCAATGTGAACCTGTGCTGCCTTAGTAGCCACATCTGCTGCTATAATAGCCGCTTCGCTTGGAGTTATCGTAAGTATGCCTATTGCATTCATGTTTTCACTTGTCAGACCGAGCTTTCTGTATAAATCCTTGTTGGGGTTTGCTATTACATGAGCTAATGTAACCTGTTTCCCTGGAACATATTCCTGTATTACCCTTTGTTTTTCTTCCATAATCATCACCGTAAATATCCTTATAAATATTAATATAGTCTAGCTATAAATGTCCTTAAACAATTTCTTTACATCCTCTACCTGTGGTTTTCTGGGATTTGTACCGGTAGTTCTATCCGCAATAGCCGTCTTAGCAAGTTCATCCAAATTATCATTGAATTCTTTTTCAGGCACTCCCAGTTGTTTGAGTGAATCGGGAATATTTAAATCTCTCAGAAGATCCTTTATGGATTCAATAAGATTTCTCACAGCCTGTCTTACGCTGGCAGAGGGTACGCCGATTATGCCTGCCAGATATGCATATCTTTGAGCCGTTTCCATATGTTCTGAATTAAACTCCCTGATATCTGCATTGTATTCTATTACATAGGGTAATATTATGGCATTGCTTCTACCGTGAGATATATGATATTTGGCACCAATAGTATGGGCCATTCCATGGTTCAGACCCACTGCCGCATTGTTAAATGCCATTCCTGCCATACAAGATGCATTATGCATCTTTTTTCTGGCTTCCAGATCATCTCCATTTCTGTATGCCTTTAAAAGATTATCAAAAACAAGCTTTACAACTTTCTCTGCAAAAGCATCTGTAAAATCATTGGCATTTACAGACACATATGCCTCAATTGCATGTGTAAGCACATCCATTCCCGTGTCTGCAGTAACAAAATTTGGGACAGTCTTCACAAAATTGGCATCCAGTATAGCTTCATCGGGTAAAAGTTCATTATCTATAAGAGTGGATTTTACATTGTTTTTCTTGTCCGTTATCACTGAAAACCCAGTTACCTCAGATCCCGTGCCGCTAGTAGTAGGTATAGCTATAAATCTCATCTTTTTATCTTCTTTTTTTATCTTTGCGAAAAAATATTTTATAGCTTTTGCTGAATCTATGGCAGAACCGCCTCCAAGTGCCACTATCACGTCAGCATCAAACTGCATCATTGCTTCTACACCCTTTGCAACTATGTCTGTAGATGGATCTGGAACTATATCGGAATAAACCATATATCGGCTATTTACTTTTTTTAGTTCATCCGTTACTCTGTTTATAGTTCCTGATTTCACCATAAATGGATCTGTTACTACAAATACTTTTTCATCTTTGAAATCATTTAATCTTTTAAGTGAATCATCTCCAAAGTGTACCTCAGTTCCTATTTTAAAATTGCCCATATTTTTTCCTCCCTAGTGTAAAAAGCTTACTGTCTTTATTATATCATTAGTATACAAGATTTAAAAATATATTATTCTTCATTATATTATTAATATACAAAATTTATTGGAGGATATATGGGCAATTTTAGATTAAAATCACAATATTTAAAATTATTTTTCTATGACAACCACCGGTTTAATTAAATCTACAGGTTTATCTTTCATAAGCAAAAGTGCTTTTTCTATATTTTCAAAACCGTTGTAAACGTGGGTAACTAATTTGCCTATATCAACTCGTTTATATCTTACAAGATCTATCAATCTCTGGACTCTAAGCCTCCCTCCAGGGCAAAGTCCCCCTCTTATAGTTTTATGGGCCATTCCGCATCCCCATGCTTCACGGGGTATAGGCAAAGTATCTCCTTTGCCGTGGTAATTTACATTTGAAACCACTCCGCCGGGTTTAAGCATAGTTATAGCCTGTGCCAAAGTATTGGTATTACCTCCAGCTATAATCACACGATCAACACCTTTTCCGTGAGTTAAACTCATAATTTGATCGACTATATCTCCTTCTTTATAATTCACTATATCAGTTGCGCCGTAACTTTTCGCGACTTCAACACAAACCTTTCTGCTGCCAACTCCTATAAGTCTTCCTGCCCCGCGGAGTTTAGCTCCTGCTACAGCCATAAGCCCTACGGGGCCTATACCTATAACTGCCACAGTTTGGCCAAATTCTATTTCAGCCAACTCTGCACCATGAAAACCTGTAGTCATCATGTCAGATATCATGACCGCATTTTCCACAGGTATTTCATCTGGTAAAATCTCAAGATTTGCATCAGCCTCATTTACATGAAAATATTCTGCAAAAACTCCATCCTTAAAATTAGAATATTTCCAGCCTGCGAGCATTCCTCCCGAATGTTGGGGATGCCCTGCCTGAGATTCCAAAGTTCCCCAATCCGGCGTCGTACAAGGTACTATTACTCTATCACCCGGTTTAAAATTTTTGACCATATCTCCAACTTCAACTACTTTTCCAACAGCTTCATGTCCCAAGATCATATTATTCCTCTTCCCAAGTGCACCCTCGTACACAGTATGAATATCAGAAGTGCAGGGTGATACAGCCAGCGGAGAAACTATAGCATCATATGGACCTGCCTTCGGCTTATCCTTTTCGATCCACCCCACTTTACCTGGACCCATCATTGCAAAACCTTTCATAAAACAAAGACCTCCTAAATTATAAAATGTTGTACTACATTACACCTCAAACTTTAGCAAAATTCATTCCAGTAATTTTCTCAAATATCAGCGGGGAGTCCGTCTGCAGCATAAATTCAATTGAAGTCAAGTTAAATTTTTAATTATTTATCGGAAGTATAAATTCCTTCATAAATAGAAATGTTGTAAAATACTACAATATTTATTAAATTACCGTAGTATTTTACAACATTGTTGTTTTTTTATACATCACTTTAATATTTATTTCTTTAAAATTTGATAAATATTTATCATCATATTTTTATATTGAATTTTTTTATTTTGGCATATAGAGTGCTTCTATTTATTTTTAAAACTCCGGCTGTTTTAGTAATATTATAATTACATTTATGCAGGCAGTCCACTATGGCTATTTTTCCCCATTGATCCAAAGAATACATATCATACTTGAAACCTTCATTTTCACAATTCGTACAGTCCATTCGTATTTTACCAGAATCTAAATCTTTAAATTCAAAAGAGGTATTTCCATTCATATTTACAATATTTTCAATGCAGTTTTCCAGTTCTCTGACATTTCCAGGCCAAGTATAATTCAACAGTTTCTGATATAACCTGTAATCTATTTTCGGTATGGGTTTTTTTAATTTTATGGATTTGACTTTTAAAAAATGCCTGATGAGAATTTCCACATCATTTTCCCTGTATCTAAGAGGCGGAACATACAGCGGAATTACACTTAACCTGTAGTACAGATCTTCTCTAAAATTTCCCTTCTCCACTTCCTCTTTTAAATTTTTATTAGTAGCTGCAATAATTCTGACATCCACATGTATGCACCTGCTCCCACCAAGTCTTGTTACAGTTCCCTCCTGAAGTACCCTAAGTAGATGAACCTGCATATCCAGAGGCATCTCGCTTATTTCATCCAAAAACAATGTACCGCCATTTGAAAGTTCGAATTTGCCGGCACGCCCGCCTCTCCTGGCTCCTGTAAAAGCACCTTCTTCATAGCCAAATAGTTCACTTTCTATTAAATTCTCAGGTATTGCACCGCAATTTATAACCACAAAAGGATAATTCCTTCTGCTGCTTGCATTGTGAATTGACTGGGCGATAAGTTCTTTTCCCGTACCGCTCTCACCCTGGATTAAAACTGTCGAAGGAGTATTTGCCACGCTTTTTGCCTGCTTTATCAATTCAAGCACTATATCACTTTTACCTATAAAATCATCAAAAGTATAAGTAGCCGTCTTACCTATATATTTTTTTACAAGATTATAAACTTTATTTATATTTTTAAACATGGCAACCATTCCCATCATTGCACCACTTTGACTCTTTATAGGATACACATTCAGGTTAAGTCTTTGTTTTTCGCTCCCATAAGAATATATTATCTCTCTATTTTCGTATAAATTACCCTTTTTCAATTCCTCAAATATATATTTCCAATTATCTAAAATGCTGTTTATATTCTCTCCAACGACTTCCCTTTTGACACTTAAAAGTTCACAGGCATTATTATTTATAGATTTTATCTTACCGCTGCTGTCGATTGCAATAATACCGGAGTTAATGGAATTTATAACTTTATCCATATATTGCTGGGCCTGAAATAACTCATACTGGGTTTCCTCCACTTTTAGTTGATTTTCCACATATGCCGTCGATGCAACTACAAGCCCCAGAGTATGAGGGTGTTCAAACTGGCGTCTTCCTGTAAGGTTCAAACAGCCTATTATATTAACTTCTCCATCGTGAATAACATCTGCAGAGCAAGTCCAAGTGTAATATGTCGTTATAAAATGTTGTTTTCCGGATATCTGAACAGCACAATCCTTATAGAGGGCAACACCTATGGCATTGGTACCCGTACTTTTTTCACTCATATCAGCTCCTTCCACCATACCCATCTTTTTCTCATCTTCTATTATATCCTTATCACCCATAATTCTAAGTACAATACCATTTTTATCCGTAAGATACAATGAAAACTCTGAACCCTTTAAAAACTTATATAATACCTTCATAAAGGGAACAGCAACTTTTATAAGTTTTCTGTTTTCCGCACACACCTTATGAAATTCTTCATCTTTAAGTATTTTGGTGGGGAAAACCCTGTCCTTATTTATTCCATATCTAATACACCTTTTATGGGATTCCAATATATCCTCATCAATGCTGAAAATAATAATACCCCCTTATACCATATGCGAATACGATTTCACCAACATGGAAAAGGATAATACCCCATATGTAAAATCCATCAGCAGTATTATCCTCAAATTATCTATTGTCTTCTATAAATTTATCAGCCTATAATCTCTAGAACCAAGTCCTATTTCTTCTCCATGAGCCAGCTGCACTTCTCCATAAGTATTTTTTCTCATGGCTTTGAATTTATCCCTGCACTGTTCCCCTTTAGTTTCATTGTCCTTTAAAAAAGTATTATCCAATGCCGGCGCCTTATTCACCAGATCATAACATGCGGCGTCCAAAGCCACTGGATCTTTTGATGCCAATATGCCTATATCTGGAACTATAGGGGAGTCACTCCATGGAACACAGTCGCAATCAGGAGTTACATCAATTACAAAATTTATATATCCCACTTTACCTTCTTTTCCCTTTACTGCTCCATAGGCATACTCAGTGAGTTTTTCCGTAAATATCCTTGCCTCTATTTCAGTTCCTGATTCAATAGCTTTAACGGGACAGACCGTCATACATTCACCACAACCGATACATCTCATCTTATCTATAGATGATTTTTTATTTTCAATAGTTATAGCTTTTTGAGGACATACTTTTGCACACTGTCCACAACCTACACATTTTTCTGTATTCACGCTGGGTCGTATGGAATGCTGATCTTTTTTACCATCAGGATTTGCACACCCCATGGCTAAATTTTTAATAGCCCCTCCAAATCCTGCAGCTTCATGACCCTTAAAATGGGACATAACGATCATATTGTCGGCTTCAGCTATGGCACCAGATATCCTGGTATTTTTGAAATGTTTCTTGTCTATTTCCACTTCTTTTACATTTTCACCCTTCAATCCGTCCGCTATAATTACAGGTGCATTCACCACTGCATAATTAAATCCATGCAATATCGCAGTATTCATATGATCAACTGCATTTGATCTGCTTCCAGAATATAATGTATTTGAATCCACCAAAAATGGATTGGCATCAGCTTCCTTTACCTTGTCCACAACTTGCCTTACAAATACAGGATTGAGATATCCATCACTCCCAAGTTCACCAAAATGAATTTTTATAGCAGTTAAATCTCCCTTGCTGAGGAAATCTTTAAATCCAGCTCTGTCAAATAATTTTTTTATCTTGCTTATCTTGTTTTGCTTTGCTTTCCTAGCTCTTAAATTTACGAAATATACATCACTTTTCATAAAATCACCCCATTTATGATATCCTTATTAAAATTGCCATTACCCATCAAAGTACAATGGTGTCTAGTATTCAATTCCTGCCTGACCTTTAATCCCGGAATTATAATGATGTTTAACTTCAGTTATATCACTTACCATATCTGCAGCTTCTTCAATTTTATCAGAAGCATAACGACCGGTTAATAACAAATACACTTCAGGTGGTTTTTGCCTGATCAAATCTATTACTTCTTCTTCTGAAATCAAATTAAAATTGACAGCAACATTAAGCTCATCTAAAATAACCAGATCATATTTCTTACTCTTTACGGCTTCCTGAGCCTTTTTAAAACCTTTCCTGGCAAGATCAATATCCACTGGAGCTGGATTATCTTTCATTACAAAACTGTCAAGCCCACTTTGAATCACTGTAATATCCGGAATATATTTTTCTATTGCTAAAATCTCGCCGTATTTTCTACCCTTCATAAATTGAATAATGCATACTTTATAGCCATGGCCTACAGCACGCAAAGCTTGACCGAATGCAGAAGTAGTCTTACCTTTTCCATTGCCCGTAATCACCATCACCAGACCATGTCTAGCCAAATTTGACCGTACTGACTGCACTGTTGACATCTCTATTACCTTCTTCTAAAATTTTTATTAACTCAAACACAAAACATAAAAGTTTAATTTATGCAAAAATATCACCTGAAACAAATATTTCCAGATGAAAAGTCTTATCAGATATATAACATTTTTTTAGCAGCTTAAAATAAAAACATAAAAATTACAATTTCTATTTTCATTCATTTTACCAGAAACTTTTTACTTTTGCAAGATATGCCCACACTGCATCTTTACAGCATCTCTTCAAGCTCCGCAAATTTTCTTATTTTTTTACAATTTTCAATATTATTCCTACCTTTTTCTAAAAGGATACTGTCCATTCCCATTTTTCTAGGCCCAAGGTAATCATTCGTGAAATCATCTCCTACAAATAACGCATCTCTACAAGAAACCCCAGACATTTTCAAGGCCAAAAGATATATGTTAGGATGTGGTTTCCGCCATCCCTCTTCCGAAGAATTGACAACAAAACTGAAGTATTTCCTTAAATCGGTATATCTCAATAATTCTTCTATCCCTTTTTTTACTTTGAAATTTGAAACTACTCCCAGAATATATTTTTTATTTAAATAAGAAATAACTTCCTTTACTTCTTCATTTACATAACATCTGCCCTTATAATTTCTCCATAAATTTCCAAAAAGATCCTGTACCAGTTCTCTGCTCTTTTCTTCATCAAAATGCCTTTTTTTCATAATATCCACATAGATATCTTCAAAGTCATATTCCCTATACCGGGGAATACCAGATAAAATATTCTTATCTGCCTTCCTGTAACATGTATAAAATTCATTAAAATCTCTAAAATATTTTCTGCATTTTGAGCCTTCAAAAGCCCAAAGAGCATAATCACTTTTTTTAGGAAGTTCAGTCATGTCTATAATTGTTTCCATACAGTCAAACATTATACACTTATAGTTATTCATATATTCATAACCTTTCATATCAAACATCAGCTAGTCTCCAGTTATTTTTACATATACTTTTCTATTTCGCGGTCCATCAAATTCACACAAGTAAATTCCCTGCCAAATTCCAAGCTTCAATTTTCCATTCTTTATGATAATATTACATGAAGAACCCATAAGTGAAGCTTTTATATGGGCATGTGAATTGCCTTCCGCATGTAAATACCCATTTTTTTCGGGAAATGCCTTATTTAATGCCCACAAAATGTCCCTCACAACATTAGGATCAGCATTTTCATTTATTGTTATTCCAGCAGTGGTATGTGGTACAAAAACAATTACTGTTCCATTCTTGACACCGCTTTCAAATACAGCTCCTCTTACAACATCTGTTATATCCACAAATTCCTGAGCCTTTTTCGTTTTTATTGTATATTCCATAATTTCACCTCGTTTATAATTATCAGGAAATTAAATCTTTCAATCTAAAAAAGCACTACTAAACTACTACCCCCTTTAGTAATTTAATAGTGCTACAGGGATTAACGTATTAAAATCCCTGAACCTATAGGAACATTATCGTAAATGTATTTGGCATTCTCAAGAGCTAATCTTATGCACCCGTGTGATGCAGATCTCCCCAGAGTACCATCTAGCAGGTTTCCATTTTTATCAAATAAAACGCTGTGGAAAAGGTAATTTCCCTGAAACTGTGTATAGTATTTAAGTATAGCTCCACCTTCTGATTCAAATTGAGGTCCTTTTATTCCCACAAAAAAATGGCCTCTTACCGTTGGTGTGCCGCCTGTCCCCGTTGCACATTGAAATGAGTTTATTAATCTCCATTTATGATTACTCCCATTAAAAATATATACCATCTGTTCAGGTATACTCACCATAATATAATAATCAGTATAGCTCTGAGTTTCCAATCCATTTATTATACCTTCAGGATAAGCTGAATTATAGGCAGATACTACTTCCGCCGTAGGCTTGTACATTACATCTGATGTAGGTTTCTTTTTTAAATCACTTAGGGTAACATCCTTTACTACACCATTGGTAGTAAGACCATGTCTGTGCTGAAAATCCATCACAGCATACACCGTCTGTTCACCAAAATTTCCATCTGCATTTACATTATAGCCAAATTTTTTAAGCTTTTCCTGAATATCTTTCACATCATTCCCCTTATCCCCTGATTTAAGAATACTTCTAGGTGGCGGCACTGGTTTTTTCTCTTTATGCGTATTTATATTACTAACAACATTTACTTTTTGAGTATTCTGCTTATTATTCAAGCCAGATGAATTACCGCACGCAGAAAAACTAAAAATCATCATCACAGTCATAATTCCTATTAACAAAGTTCGTTTCATAAAGTTCTCCTATCCCTCTTATCGTTTTTTAAATTTAAAAAACAAAATTCCCCCTTCAATAATAAATAAAACTACCTATATTCATCATATTATTATAACACTTAAATGGTACCAAAAAAGCTATAAAATATAATGAATTCTAAAATTTTATAGTTTACGAATATATTATAACATGAAAATAATACTATTTTTACAGTATTATAAATAAAATGACAGTAAAATCGGATTTGTAAAACCGATTTTACTGCCCTATTAAAATCTTTATCTTGATTTAAAACTCTGTTTAGCCTCTTTAGCCAAATTCTATCTTATTCCACTGTAACAGATTTAGCCAAATTCCTAGGCTTATCCACATCACAGCCTTTTTTTATGGAAATATAATAAGCTAAAAGCTGAAGAGGAATCACCGCAAGTACCGGTGCAAATATATCCATGGTTTTTGGCAAATATATTACATAATCTGCTGCCCTTTCAACATCTTTATTCCCTTCAAAAGTAAAGGCCAAGACCTTGGCACCTCTCGTGGTCACTTCTTCGATATTGCTTACCATCTTTTTAATCAGATTTTCCTGGGTGGCACCTGCAATCACTACAGTACCATCCTCAATCAGTGCTATAGGTCCATGTTTTAATTCTCCACCAGCATAAGCCTCTGAATGAATATAAGATATTTCTTTTAACTTCAAGGATCCTTCCAGGGCAACAGCATAATCAAGACCTCTTCCCAAGAAAAATATATCTTTATTTTTATAAATTTTTTCTGCCATTTCCTGAATGATCTCTTTATTCCCAAGGACTTTTTCTGCCTTTATGGGCAGAGAAAGCATTTCCTTTTTTATAGATTCTATTTTTTCCGAACTCAACGTATTCTTATGCTGTGCAAAGAAAAGGGCAATTATATAAATTGCAATAAGCTGTGTTACATATGCCTTGGTAGAGGCCACTGCTATTTCGGGACCTGCCCAGGTATACAGTATGTCATCTGCTTCTCTGGATACAGAACTTCCCACTACATTAGTTACGGCTATCACCCTGGCCCCCCGTTTTTTCGCTTCTCTCAAGGCAGCAAGGGTATCCGCCGTTTCTCCCGACTGACTTATAATTATCATAAGAGTCCTTTTATTTATAATAGGATTTCTATACCTGAATTCCGAAGCAATATCTACTTCTACCGGCATTCTAACCAATTTTTCTATTACATATTTTCCAACTATTCCTGCATGATAAGCAGTTCCACAAGCCACTATATATATCTTATCTATATTTTCGATCTGTTCTTTAGTTAATTTTATATCATCCAAAGTCACGGGCTTGCCCGGCATAATTCTAGAAGTCATGGTGTCTCTAATTGCCTTAGGCTGTTCGTGTATCTCCTTCATCATGAAATGTTCGAATCCACCTTTTTCAGCGGCATTAGCACTCCATGTAACATGATATATATCTTTTTTTACTTCCTTCTTATCTTCAGATAAAAGTTTTACTCCATTTTCAGTTATAACTGCAAATTCATTATCATTTAAAAGATATATATCCCTTGTATGATTGAGTACAGCTGGAATATCCGATGCTATATAATATTCATTTTTACCCAATCCAACTATCAAAGGGCTGTCCTTTCTAACCGCGACTAATTTGCCCGGCTCTTTTGAACATATGACTCCAATAGCATAACTTCCCTTTATCTTAGATATTG
This sequence comes from Clostridium lapidicellarium, assembly GCF_041224415.1. NCBI lineage: Bacteria > Bacillati > Bacillota > Clostridia > Eubacteriales > Clostridiaceae > Clostridium > Clostridium lapidicellarium. The sequence goes on from NZ_JBGFFE010000022.1 coordinate 33,745, forward strand.
CTCTTATAACTGCCTCTACTATATCTCCCTTATAAAAATATTCTATAAGTTGAGGTATAACTTCAGTATCCGTTTCAGATACAAATTTATATCCTTTTGACATAAGCCATTCCCTAAGCTGCAAATAATTTTCCACTATTCCATTGTGAACCACACTTATAGTCCCATCCTGGCTGTTGTGGGGATGTGCATTTATATCAGAAGGTTTGCCGTGAGTGGCCCACCTTGTATGACCAATTCCAACTATCCCTTTAAGGGGATGTTTAGATAATTTATTTTCAAGATTTTCAAGTCTTCCCTTACACTTTACTACATTGATATGATCTTTATCTATTACAGCAACTCCAGCTGAATCATATCCCCTGTATTCAAGTTTACTGAGGCCCTCAATTAAAATAGGAGATGCCTGCTTTTTTCCAACAAAGCCAACTATTCCGCACATATTAATCTTCCTTTCAATATTTAATAATTAACAAGCAGCACAATTTGATTATAGAAAATTTTACTTTACTGTAAAATTAAAAAACCGTACTCAAACGAAACCTGAACTGCTAAAGATTTTTCAGGTACTTGTGCTGTGGAACCTCATATTAGATTCCTATCAAAGGCTTTTACACCAAACTGATGTTGTATCAGAAATCGCTCCCTGATTTTATCAGTTGTTAACGGTAGTGCGATACCGTGGGGCACCCGCCGAAGATTCGATACTCCCCATCCTCGTCAACTTAAGTGAGACTCCAAATCTTTGATTTGGTTAGTCGAACTTACTCAGACGGTCAAAGTCTGAGTTTCCTTATTAAAAATCAATCTTTGATTTGGTTAGTCGAACTTACTCAGACGGTCAAAGTCTGAGTTTCCCTATTAAAAATCAATCTTCGATTTGATCAGTCGAACTTAAGTTCTGGCGCTTTTATCATTATACTGTTAACTGACAACCACCCTCCTCAAACTAAATTGACAACCTAAAATCTGTTGTCAATACATTATATTATTTAATTTGATTTTTTNCTATTAAAAATCAATCTTCGATTTGATCAGTCGAACTTAAGTTCTGGCGCTTTTATCATTATACTGTTAACTGACAACCACCCTCCTCAAACTAAATTGACAACCTAAAATCTGTTGTCAATACATTATATTATTTAATTTGATTTTTTGTCAACTGTTATAATTGTAAAATTCATACATTCTAAAATATAGATTTTGTCCTTACTACCTTGAAATATAATGGTTCCCGGAAATTACCCCATATAGATATAAATTCAATTCAATTATTAATTTTGTATTAACATGAAAATTTACATACTTGCCCAAACGATTTTACCTCAATTTTAATCTGCCATTATCTAATTTTCCTTACATCTTTTAAATATTATACAATCACCATCTATTTTAGGATCCTTTCCCAGGGTAGTGTAGGGTTTTTGCACAATTCCTGCAAATTCCCAGGCATTCTTTCCCCACTTATTAAATTTTTCTTCCACAGTTAAATTATCATCTGAACTCAAAAATTTTTCTGTCATAATAATCTTATATTCCCATACCATCAAAACATACCTCCAATATTTTGTAATAGGTAAAATCATTTAGGCCTTAATTAATATACTTCCCAATTTCGCAATATAATAGGAAAAATAAAACTAAAATAAAAATACACTGTTTCCTATTCCGCACAGTGTATTAAAATCTACATATTTTTAAATATTTTATGAATTAGCTTTTCGTTGAATCAATCCGGCTAAATTATGGGCAATTTTGTCTATTTCACTTTGCCTTTCACCTTCCAGCATAACCCTGACCAAAGGTTCCGTACCTGAAGGTCTTATAAGCACTCTTCCACAGCCATCCAGCCTCTTTTCAACTTCTCCTATCTTTTCCATTATTTCTTCATCTTCTCTATAAATGTTTTTCTTTTCATTTGGCACTTTTGCATTTACCAATACCTGGGGTAAATTTTTCATCATAGAAGCAAGATCAGATAATTTTTTACCACTTTTTTTGACTATGTATGATATCTGCAGTGCAGTAACAAGCCCGTCCCCTGTAGTATTATAATCAAGCATAATTATGTGGCCTGACTGCTCTCCTCCAAGCTTATATCCACCCTCCTTCATCTTTTCAAGTACATATCTATCTCCAACTTTGGTCTTTACAGTATGCATTTCTTCCTTTTTAAGTGCTATATCAAGTCCCATATTACTCATAACAGTAACTACCACTGTATTTTTATAAAGCCTGCCCTTATCCTTTAAATCCTTACCTATTACAGCCATGATAAGATCTCCATTTATGAGGTTTCCCTTTTCGTCTACAGCAATACACCTATCTGCATCCCCGTCAAAAGCAAGTCCTAAATCAAATCCAGAGTTTGCCACAATATTCATAAGCTGCTCAGGATGGGTAGAACCACATTTATTATTTATATTTATCCCATCTGGTTTATTGTTTATGACTTTTACTTCGGCTCCCAGTTCTTTAAAAGCTCTTGCAGAAGTTATGTGGGAAGCTCCGTTGGCACAATCCAGAACTATCTTCAATCCTTTTAAGTCACCATCAATAGTTGATTTTGCAAAATCTATATAATCTTTCAGTGCACCTTCACTTTTAACAATTTTTCTTCCTATTTGCTCACCAAAAGGTATGGATATTCCTTTAAAATCATTTTCAATTATGTACTGTATTTTATCTTCTAATTCATCAGACAATTTATAACCTGAGCCATTAAAAAATTTTATACCGTTATATTCCACTGGATTATGAGAAGCGGATATTACTACTCCTGCATCTGCCTTGTATTTTCTTGTCAAATAAGCCACTGCCGGTGTTGGTATCACTCCAATGCAAATAGCTTTTGCCCCTATGGAAAGTATGCCAGAGACCAATGCACTTTCCAGCATATCTCCAGATATCCTCGTGTCCATTCCCACAAGTATCTTAGGTTTACGCACTGCTTCTGTGAGCACATAGGCTCCTGCCTTTCCCAGCTTATACGCCAATTCCGGAGTCAATTCCCTATTTGCAATTCCTCTTACACCATCAGTACCAAACATTCTTTGCATATCAATACCTCACTTATCAAAAGTTAATTTGTCTTTTTATATTATATTACATTAGGAATATTTCTACAATGCACTTTTCTGCGGCTTAAAAACAGGAAATAAAAAGCACTTTATCAAATGCCACTGCAGTAGTTATTTAATAAAGTGCTTTATTTAAAAATTTACTTTACAAATTCAATTCCTTTCTCAACAGCTCTTTTATTGGATTCAAAGAATTTTTCCTTTCCATGAGCTTTCAAAGAGTTTAATAATTGATCCTTGGAAACTATACCAGTTTCTTTTACCAGAGCTCCCAGCAAAATCATATTTGCTATTTTTTTACTTCCTATCTTCTCTGCTATGGTTTGAGCCGGAATTGCTATGGTCTTTATGTCCTTTCTTTTTGGCATAATATCTATTAAGTCCGAGTCCATTACTATTATACCGCCTGGTTCTACCGAGTTCTCAAATTTCTCCAGAGAAGGTCTATTCATTACAACTACACTATCTGCCCTCAACACCACAGGGGAACCTATATCCTCATTAGTCAATATGACAGAACAGTTGGCCGTGCCTCCTCTCATTTCAGGACCATATGAAGGAAGCCATGAAACATTCAAATCAGCATCCATACCTGCATAAGCTAAAAACTTACCCATAGACAAAATACCCTGTCCGCCAAAGCCTGCAAAAATCATTTGTTGTGATGACATTTTACTTCACCTCCCCAGTAGTGTCTTTCTTTACTCCCAGAGGATAATATGGTATCATGTTATCTCTCAGCCACTGCATTGCTTCCTTAGGAGATAAACCCCAGTTAGTAGGACATATCGAAAGGACTTCAATTAATGAGAATCCTTTTCCTTCCAGCTGATTTTGGAATGCTTTTTTTATAGCTTTCTTAGCCGTTAAAAGGTGAGGTATGGTATCTACAGAAACTCTTTCCACATAGCATGCCCCTGTGAGAGTAGATATCATTTCCGAAACTCTTACCGGATAGCCGGCTATTTTTGTATCCCTTCCGTAAGGGGTCGTTTCAGTAACTTGTCCCGGTAATGTAGTTGGAGCCATCTGTCCTCCCGTCATACCGTAAATACAATTATTCACAAATATAGTAGTGACATTTTCTCCTCTTGTAGCGGCATGGACTATCTCCGCGGTACCTATTGCTGCTAAATCTCCATCACCTTGATAAGTAAACACTACACTATCCGGATTAGTCCTCTTTATTCCTGTAGCAACTGCTGGTGCCCTGCCATGAGCTGCTTCAAAAACATCACAGGCAAAGTAATTATAAGCCAAAACTGAACATCCTACCGGTACAACTGCAATGGTTTTGTCCAAAATTCCAAGTTCATCTATTGCCTCCCCAACCAATTTATGAATTACTCCATGAGTACAGCCTGGACAATAGTGTGTTGGTACATCCAACAGTGATTTCGGTGGTGCATATACTACAGTCATTATTTTTCCCCTCCCATCATGGCCTTAGCCTTTTTTAAAATATCTGAAGGCTCTGGAATTACTCCTCCAGATGTTCCATAAAAACCTACTGGTTTTCTACCGTTAGATGCCAATTTAACATCATAAACCATTTGTCCACAGCTCATTTCCACAGATAGATAGCCATGTTTGGTCTTGTTTACTGTTTTTTCAAAAGCTTCCATTGGGAACGGCCACAAAGTTATCGGCCTTATCAGACCTATATTTATCCCTTCTTTTTTAGCCATCTTAATAACATTTTTACATATCCTCGACGTAGTTCCATACGCAACCAGTATCAAATCACATTCCCCATCACAATTAGTCAATTCGTATCTGACTTCATTTTCTCTTATTTTGTTGAACTTCTCTTGAAGTTTATTATTGTGAGCCTGCAAATCTTCAGGTGCCAAATACAGGGAATTTATAATATTGTGTTTTTTCCTTCCTCTAAGTCCATTGGCCGCCCAGGTTTTCTCCGGCAGCTTTTTCTGAGGTCTTTCTTTAAATTCAACAGGTTCCATCATTTGTCCAAGCATTCCATCTCCCATTACCATACAAGGGGTTCTGTACATATCGGCTACATCAAAAGCATCCTGTATCAAATCTATCATTTCCTGTATGGAAGCTGGTGCAAATACAGGCATATTATAATCTCCATGTCCTCCGCCCTTTGTTGCCTGAAAATAATCTGATTGCGCTGGCTGTATACTGCCAAGACCTGGACCTCCTCTTACTATGTTCATAATAAGACAAGGTAATTCTGCTGCCGCAATGTAAGATATACCTTCTGATTTTAAGCTAACTCCCGGCGAACTTGAAGATGTCATACATCTAACACCACTACCTGCCGCACCATAAACCATATTTATAGCAGCTACTTCACTTTCAGCTTGAATGAAAACCCTGTTTATTTTTGGCATAACCTTGGACATGTAAGCTGCAACTTCTGTCTGTGGGGTAATAGGATATCCAAAAAAAGCTTTACATCCTGCTTTTACAGCTGCTTGCCCTATAGCTTCATTACCCTTCATTAATACCTTCTCTACCATAAAAAGCCTTACCTCCTTATTATTTTTCAACAGTTATTACACAGTCTGGACAAATTCTAGCACAAGATGCACATGCTATGCATTCTTGCATTTTATCTTGCGGAACAATAGCTGGATGATACCCTTTTGCATTTAACTTAGTGGAAAATGACACAATTTTCTTCGGACAGACTTCTATACAATGTCCACAACCTTTGCATCTCTCTTCCCTAAAAGTCACTTTTGGCATGAGAAATCCCCTCCTAAAAATTTAGCTATTAAATAATCTGTATTTCACTATAATGTCTCTAGATAATAAATTAATATTATTAATTCTATATAAATTTTATTTCTAGCATATTATTATTTTAATAAATCATTTATAAATACCTTACTCCCAAGGTGTCTTCATATAAATATCTATAGAAAATACCTTTGCACTTACTTTTCCTTGAACTTTATCTGCTAAATCCTTTCTACATACAGTATATGCATGGGGTATCCTTAACTTACGAGATAATTCTTCAACCAGCTTATCCCCTTTCAATATATCTGATACAGTAGTTTCATAGGATAAATTATTATTTGAAATGAGATGAGTTACTTTCAACCTTGATGCAGCTTCTATAAATTTTATATATTTTTCAGTATCCTCAATATTTGAGGTAAAAGGCCTTTTGTTATTGATCACATAGTACATGTCATAGGGTTCGCTTTTAAAAAATCTGTTGAACTGCCCAAGAGCCACAGCTCCCTGATCATCCCCTCCTACATCGAAAAATGCCTGATAACTTTTGTCATTGAATACTGAAAGCACTTCAGCAGGCACTACCATTAATTCTGCATTCAATAAATCCGGATCTGAAGATATAACCTTTACACCTTTTTTATTCAGTTTATCTTTTAAACTTCTTGTACAAAAATAGGGATTTACTATATCTAAATCCACTATTGCAGTATTTTTATTTTCATTTGCAGAATTTATTGCAAAATTAATAGCCACTTCAGTTTTTCCACTTCCAAAATGTCCTGTAAATATTTTAATTCTACTCATATTATCACCTCATTTAAATAACTTGTACTTAATCTTGCATGTATAGTAAACGGTTGCATGTGGTAAAACATTCAGTTTTCATGTTTTCTCATTTGTAAACACGGTATTGAAAATATCTGATAATTATATATAATATGAATAATTACTATCAATTTAAAATTTAGATGATTCTTTATATATCTTCTTAAATATATTATATCACAAATTTTTAAATTTTTTAATTAATTATCTATATTCTTTAATTTCTTCTCCCTTCAATGCTCTCAATCCCGCATCCGCCAGTTCCAACAGCTCATATTCCCCAGGAAGACAAATTACAGGTGCAATAAAAGATACTCTTTTCTTTACCTCATCTACCGCTTTTTCACTATAAGCTATACCTCCTGTTAAAATTACAGCATTCACGTCTCCTGAGAGAACTGCTGCACATCTCCCTACTTCCTTCGACACCTGAAGTATAAAAGCATCAAATACATCTTTAGCATTTTTATTTCCATTATTGACTTTCATCTCCAATTTTCTAAAATCGCTTGTCCCTAAATATGCCGTTATTCCTCCCTCTCCAGTTATCATTTTCTTGATTTCTTGATGGCTGTACTTACCACTATAACAGAGATTTACTAAATCACCCACCGGCAGTCCACCGGCTCTCTCCGTTGCAAATGGCCCATCTCCATCTAGTGCATTATTTACATCTATGACCTTTCCTCTTTTATGTGCCCCTACTGAAACTCCACCGCCTAGATACGCAACTATTAAATTTAAATCTGCATAATCTTTTCCTATGCTTTCAGCATATCGTTTTGCTGCCGACTTCTGGCCCAAAGCATGAAATCTGCTTTTTCTGATTATTTCAGGCATACCTGATATCCTTGCTATATCCTGCAGCTCATCTATAGTAACCGAATTTACTGTAAATGCAGGTATTTTTAAAGGATTTGCTATACTATAGGCTATTATTGCCCCCAAATTTGAAGCATGTTCTCCCTGTATTCCCGACTTTAAATTATTTATCATGAGTTCGTTTACTCTATAAATTTCATCTTTTGCAAGATCTAAAAGGCCTCCCCGTCCAACAATTGCATCCAAAGTATTCAAATCAAAATTTTTTTCTCTCAATACCCTCAGCACATCTTCTTTTCTGAACTGGAACTGATCATAAATTTTACTGTATTTACTTGTACAAGTTGATGAATACGTTATAGTTTCCTCTATTATTTTTTCCCCATCTTTGCAAACGTATACCTTAGTTGATGTAGAACCCGGGGCAATCACTAAAACTCTGTATTCCATACTTTATCTCCTCCAAACTTTATCTCCTCCAAAATTATATTTACTACTTTTATCAGAATTATCTCCAATATAGCTATACAAAAGATACCTCTTCATCATAGATTTTTACCTTTTCCTTACCCTGAAGTACCCGTAACACACCCTGGGCCAAAGCCAGCATTTCCAGCTCACCTGGTATTACCTCAACAGGGGCAATAAAAGATACCATATTTTTTATAAAGTCCACAAGAACTTTACTATAAGCCATTCCACCAGTTAATATCACTGCATCTACCTTCCCATTAAGATCTATCGACATGGCCCCTATTTCCTTAGCAATCTGATATGCCATTGCCTCAAGTATAAACTTTGCCTTTCCGTCCCCTTTTTCAATCCTATCGGCTATTTTTTTGCCATTATTGGTTCCAAGATATGCTACAAGTCCTCCACCTCCTACTATCTTTTTTCTTAATTCTTTATGGCTGTATCTGCCGCTAAAAGCTAATTCTACTAGATCCCCGCAGGGCAGAGTTCCTGTCCTTTCAGGCGAAAAAGGGCCTTCCTCGCTTGCATTATTTGTGTCAATTATTCTTCCATCTTTAACAGGGGATATGGATATGCCCCCGCCTATATGTGCGACTACAAAAGAACTATTTTCAAAATCTTTATGAAATTCACGGCACACCTTTCTGCAAACAGCTTTAGTATTCAATGCATGAACAAGAGATTTCCTCACAATCTGCGGTATGCCGGATATCCTTGCAATATCATCTATCTCGTCTACAGCTACAGGATCCACTATAAATGCCTGAACACCAGCTTTTTGTGCTATTATATTCGCAATAATTCCCCCTAAGTTGGAGGCATGCTGTGCCTGGTAACCTATTTTTAAATCTTCCAGCATCTTTTCCGTAACTTTATAAGTCCCTCCGGGTATAGATCTAAGCAGCCCTCCTCTGCCAACCACTGCAGACAAACTGTTTAATGCTATACTATTTGATTTAAGCCAATTTAACACAACTTCAGTACGCATTTCTTTTTGATCATATACATTTTTAAAACTTTTTATCTTATCTACATCATGCAGCACGTTGTCTGAAATTTTGCATTTTTCATTTTCAAACAACGCTATTTTAGTTGACGTAGAACCAGGATTAATTACTAATATAACATTATCCATACAATAACCTCCCTAAAATATAATTCCCAACACTTTTATTTTATCAGATATATATTAAAAATAAAGCTTTATAGTATTACTATTCAGAAAGGTTTATATTTTTCAATTATATTTTCCGCCGCTTTCATTCCATCAACTGCAGCAGATATTATTCCTCCTGCATATCCTGCACCCTCACCACAGGGGTATAATCCTCTTACAGATATACTCTCTAAATTGTCTCTCCGAGGAATTCTAACGGGTGCTGAAGTCCGGGTTTCAATACCTGTTATTATCCCATCTCCCTTTGCATATCCTTTTATTTTCTTCTCAAAATTAGTGAACCCTTCCTGTAATCCACCGACAACTTCAGGAGGAAGACATACCTTCAAATCTCTAAATTCATACCCTGGCCTGTAAGTGGGCTTTACTTTTCCGAGCTTCGTGGAAACCTCTTCTTTTAGAAAATCCCTTATAAGTTGAACAGGGGCAGTATAACCTCCCCCACCTAATTTATATGCCAATTTTTCATAATGCCTTTGAAACTCCATACCCTTTAAAGGAGAATTGCCCTGAAAATCATCTCCTCCTACCGTTACCACTACAGCCGAATTTGCATTATCAAGATTTCTGCTGTAATAACTCATTCCATTAGTCACAAGTTCTCCCTCTTCTGAAGCCGCAGCTACAACTTTTCCACCGGGACACATACAAAAGCTGTAAACTCCCCTGCCATTTCTATCCCTATATGTAAGCCTATAATCTGCATGCCCCAATTTAGGATGTCCTGCAAATTTTCCATACTGCCTTACATCTATCATATGCTGCAAATGTTCAACTCTAACACCCACGGCAAATGCCTTGGGTTCCATAAACACTTTCCTCTTAAAAAGCATTTCATAAGTGTCCCTGGAACTATGTCCAATGGCAAGTATCAAATTGCTGCATGGAATTTCATCTCCATTTACAATCAAACTTTTCAACTCTCTATTTTCTATTATCAAATCTTGCAATTTACTATTAAATAATATTTTCCCACCTAATTCCACTATTCTATTCCTTATGTTTTTAACTACAATTTTTAAATTGTCAGTTCCTATATGAGGCTTACCATCATAAGCAATTTCCTCTGGGGCTCCATATTTTAGAAATGTATCCAATACAAAATTACACCTTTTATCTTTTATTCTAGTAGTTAATTTACCATCGGAAAAAGTTCCTGCACCCCCTTCACCAAATTGCACATTGGATTCTAGATTTAATTTTCCGGTATCCCAGAATTGCTCTACAGTTTTTGTCCTATCTTCAATTTTTTCTCCTCTCTCTATTACAAGAGGCCTATACCCGTTTTTAGCTAAAACAAGACCTGCGAACATACCTGCAGGCCCCATTCCAACAATTATAGGTCTTGAATTCATCTTTTCTTTTCCTGGAATAATTTTCTCTTTTGTGGTGTTCTCCTGTATTTTTACATCATTATCCGTTGATTCCAATTTCAATTTTTCCTCCGCAGGAGACAATACCTCTACAGTATAATTGAATCTTATACTGTTTTTCCTTCTGGCGTCTATCGATCTTTTCAGTATTCTAAATTTTTTAATATCGCCTTTACTTATCCCGAGTCTTTTTGCAGCTTTGCCTTTTAATTTTTCCAAATTTTCATCTATACCTATAACTAAATTATTTATCCTAATAGCCATTCTGACCCTCCCATGTTTTCTTGTTTACCTCTACATTTACACTCTGCGGGTTTTGAGATACCAACTTCAATCCCTCAGGTAAAGATACCACTACATTGGCGGATTGAACTCCCTCTTTCATCGAACCCGCATCTACAAAGCAGCTTATACTATTTTCATTTATATTATTTATAGCACTGTCAGTGCCGGAAACTACTATTGACACAGTTCCACTGCTCAATTTTGCAGTATAATTATTATTCAGATTTTTGACATTTATATTTAAATTCAATTGTTTCTGAGATCCTCCACTGGTTTCATCTGTATTTGAATTAAATTTTAATTGCACTGTTCCGCTGTTATTGACCAATACCACTCCTCTAGGTACTACCAATCTAACCTGCATGTTTTCCCTGCCACTTATCTTGCTTAAATCAACAGGTTCCGTGTCTATCCCATTTACACCGCTTATTACATCATCACTTCCAGATATATCTATCTTTTGAGGTACAGCAGTAATTAAACCAGCTTCAGAAGTACCTATAGAACCATTTTGAAACTTAACATTCACTGGAACGGTCTTTATTTTGCCAACAGGCACGGTGACTTTGACAATAGCAGGATTTACATCGACACCCTTCACCAAATTTCCAAATGTATCTTGGGGTTGAAGTGAAGCCGTTGTATTCATATTGCTTTGAGCATACTTTAAGTCACAAACAGCTGCAGCATATTTAACTGCTCCTACTGATTCCTGAGTACCGCTTATCTCTGCTTTTTCCGTCTCCAAAACAGGATGCAAAGCATAATATCCTCCCCTAGGTTTTCCTGTAAGTATGACTTTTACAGGTACAATTTTCTTTCTCAGTTCATCAAGCTGTATTTTTATCCACAAATTTTGATTATTTACTATACTTATATTATTGGGACTTTTCTTCACAGTTACCGGTATATTATTCTCTCCTTTTTTCATAACATAGGAACTCAGATCGGAATTTAATTTAAAGTCATTGGGCTTTACTGAATATACATCGGAAGCATTCCCTTTTATTATAAGAGACACATTAGGTTGTTCATTTCCTATCTGAACAAGCTTTGATTGAGCAAGTACATTTTTATTAACTATAGTTACAGGCACGACAATTTTTCTTTCTGTCATGGGATTTTCCACGTTAAATATATATAACCACAAAATAAATGCAGCAATAACACAGCATACCTTTATCAGGATTTGGTTTTTCCCATTTTTTTCTTCCACTCAATCACCTTCTCCCTCAAGGTAGATTTCTTCTGAAACCTTCTCTTTATTATAGCAATAAGGACTTTTTTCAATCTATCTTTAGTATAATTTCTCATCAGTTTACCATTGATAGCAAAAGAAATAGTCCCTGTTTCTTCAGAAACCACTATAATCAATGCATCAGAATTTTCCGATATGCCAATGGCAGCTCTATGTCTTGTACCTAACTTTTTATTCAAATCATTATTATTTGTAAGAGGTAAAAAGCACCCTGCCGAAACTATCCTGTCATTTCTTATTATAGCTGCCCCGTCATGCAGCGGTGTATTTACCACAAATATATTCTCCAAAAGAGCCGAAGATACCAGGGCATCCAATTTAGTTCCCGTGTTTATTACATCTTCAAGTCCTGTAACCTGCTCAATTACAATGAGCGCCCCTGTTTTACTCTTTGACAAATTATCCACGGAATTTACAACCTCTGTTATGACTTTTTCCATTACCTCTTCGTCCTGCAATACATGTCTATCATTAAAGGCCGTCCTCCCTAAGTGCTCAAGTGCACGACGAATTTCAGGCTGGAATATGATAACAAAAGAAAGAACGCCTATAGCCAGTGTTTTTGTAAGTATCCAATTAAGCATTACCAAATGGAAAAAGCTGCTTATTGGTATGAGAAATAATATAAGTATGATTCCTTTTAAAAGCTGCTCTGCCCTAGTTTCCTTTATAAGCATATAAACTTTATAAAGTATATATGATACCACTGATATATCCACAATAGACCACAAGCTTATATTCTTAACGGAATTTATAATTATCTGCAGTAATTCCACCCGTTCCACCATCCTATTAAGTGATTGTTAGATTCAAAAATAAAGTTTTAGTTAACCTCCTGATAACGTTCAGTTAAAGGTATCTCTTAATAATTATACACTATTTAATATTGTTTATATCAGTACTTTAAAACATTTTAAAAATTTTTAATAAAATGTATTTTATTTTAATTAATGGGTACAATATCATTGACCTAAGTTTAAATAAGAACACGGGGAAACCAATAACATTGGGGTGAATCGTAATTACGTAGGTTATGCCTTTACCGAACCCGTCAGCTAACCCCGTCGGTAATAAGGAGATGATTTCGTTTGAAAAGATTTTTTTATTTTATTATTCTCTTTTTGATGCTTTTTATACCGTCTCAAAATGTAAGTTCCCGCACTATCAGCAATACAAACTCCAATTTATTCAACGAACAGGAAGAGGTAGTGCAAGTATTTAACTGCTCTGACCAAAAAATATATATAACAAGAGAAGATGTGGATTTAATGGCTAAAGTGGTTTATGCTGAAAGCAACTGCGAACCTTTCGAGGGTAAAGTAGCAGTTGCCTCTGTAATACTAAATAGATTACAGTACCCTGAATTTCCAAAGACGGTAAAGGGGGTCGTAACACAAAGGGGGGCTTTTTCCTGTGTCAAAAATGGAAGTATAGATGTAACAGCAAATAAAGAAAGTTATAATGCAGTTTCTCAGGCATTAAGAGGAGTGGATCCAACTGGTAAATCTATTTTCTTTTATAACCCTAAAATTGCCACATCTCAATGGATGAAAAATATACGTAAAAAAAACGTCAAGTCTATAGGAAATCATGTGTTTTTCGTAGTGAATTGAGAAACTGGGCTGCTATAAATTTTATGGCAGCCCAGTTTCTCAATTCACTTTATCAAGGTATAGAACAGCATTTAATGCAGCTGTCTGTCCCTGACCCACAGCTTTCATATATTGATATGGTTTCCCCACGCAATCTCCCGCTGCAAAACATCCTGGTATATTTGTATTCATATCTACATCTACTTTTACATGATTATCTTCCACTACAATTCCAGGGACAAGCTGAGAAGGTGAAATACTGTCCTTCAGTACAAATACCCCATCTGTAGTTATCTCGCCATTTCCTAAAATAACTTTTTCAACTTTACCATTGCCATATATTTCTACGACATTATCCCGTATTGTTTCTATATCTTTATCTAATTCTAATATACCTTTGTACATAGGTATATAATATACCTTTCCGACTAACTCGTTTACATAATTAGCTTCTCTCTCAGCCTCCCTGTTATATCCTATAACGGTTACTATTTTCCCTCTATATAAAGGGGCATCACAAGTGGCACAATATCCCACCCCTCTGCCTAAAAATTTCTCTTCTCCCTTCAAAGGCTTTGTGTATTCAATACCAGTAGCTAATATTATCGTCTTTGCCTCATACATCTTCTTATTTACCATAAGGCCAAAATATTCTCCCATGGCATATATCTCATTTATATTCTCAGGGGTTATATTTATACCCATAGATTTTATGTGTTCTTCAAACTTCTCTTTCAACTGTACTCCAGTTATATCCGGCAGTCCAAGATAATTTTTAATTTTAGGAGCCTTTATCAATTTATTGCTAAGCTCTTTTTTGCCAAACACAATAATACTTTTATTCCTTATTTTAGCATTAACTGCCGCAGAAAGCCCGGCCGGACCACTGCCTACTATAGCAATGTCATATCTGAAATTCACTTTTACCACCTCCCAGTTTATATTTAAAATGACAAATCAACCAAGTCAATTTGTCATTTTAACATGTATAAACTCCAAGAATTATTTATATTCAAACGTGTTTTTCCAAAATGTCCCTTATAGAATTTTTAGGCCTAAATCCAACAAATTTGTCTACCACATTTCCATCTTTAAATACCATGACAGTTGGAATACTGGAAATTTTAAATTGTGCTGCAGTAACCGGGTTTTCATCCACATTCAATTTCAAAAATTTTGCCTTCCCCTGCATCTCGTTTGAAACTTCCTCCATTACAGGCGACAGCATTTTACAAGGTCCGCACCAAGAAGCCCAAAAATCAACGACTACAGGAGTAACTGAATCCTTAACTGAATTAGAAAAATCAGAATCCTTTATTTCTTTTATCATTATTTTTCCTCCTTGTACTTTATAGAAATATTTTCCTTAATTATATATTTTATCTGATGATCAGCAATCAAAATATCAGCATCACATCTTTAGATAACAATTTTAGTACTTGATTAAGTTTAAACTTAACTATGTAATATACTATCTATTATAGAATTATTGTAAATGGATCCGGGATATCTGTCCAGTAGTTTTTTAGCATAACTTTTAGATATGTCTGAATTCATTCCTCTATATAAAACAGCAAGTCTATATAAAACTGATTCTTCATAATTTCCCTGGGGGAAACTTTTATCATATTGAGAATAATACTTCAGGGCGCTGCTGTGATCTCCCGACAAATCAACAGATCTCGCAAGAAAATAAGTTATATGTGGGTACAGATCACTTTTATTCCCCACTTCATAAGATTTCTTGAAATAAGAAATGGCATTGTCATAATCACCATTATCCAGATATTTACTGCCCAAATTATAAAAATACAGGCAGCCTTCACCATTCAAAATTTGATGAACTGTCGATAAAAGTCTTTTATCCTCTGCACTTAATTTTTTATTTTTCCACTTGTCGAACTGAAAATACATGGAATCATAATCTTTTGCCTGTATATATTTTTCCACATCTTCTCTTGCAAAAACATCCTTTTTAAGGATATTATGATCCTTTCTCACTTTTACCTCATATTTTTTATTTCCAGAATAGTTTTTGAAATTTATAATTCCTCTATGAATTCCTACCAATAATAACAATATCATACACGTCACAAATAAAAAAATGACTATTATTCTTTTTATATCAAACCTTTTTTTTACTACATCTACATCCTCAAGTAATTTTATATTTTTTTTAGCCTTAAAATTATCTGCATCCACTTTAAATACATTATCTATCTTTTTCAATGCCTTTTGGTATTCGCCTTTTTTTATATAACACAAGGCACTGCAATTATTTACCTCAATATAATTAAAATCACTTTCAGCACACCTCTGCAGCAATTTTAATGCTTCATTTATTCTCAATTCCTTAATCAGCATTAAAGATCTTCCATACAATCTAAATCTTATTTCATCATCTTTTGAGCCATCAATATATTTTTTGGATATTATATCATTGTTAGATTTATAATTCATGTTCCAAATTTTTCTAGAGCCCCACAAATCACCTTTTAAATACAGCAAAAGCCCTTTTAAATTAATAGCTGCTCTATTTTTCGCATTTAAAGATATACTCTTATCACACAGCTTTATTGCGGATTCTATATGTCCGCCATTATATTTATCCAAAGCTCTATTATATATTTTTTGAGACCTATTCATCTACTTAATATACCACTCTTCCATCATAATTTTAAAAATCAACATTTCATTATAACCTGCTTTGCTTTCAAAATAGAGGAGGCACTCATGGAGAATTCATCCAATCCATATCTTACTAAAACAGGTATGGAATTTTCATCTCCCGCCATTTCTCCGCACATCGCACAGGTTTTCCCCTTTTCATGAGCAGATTTTATAGTGTTTTTTATAAGTTTTAACACAGCAGGATTCATCGGATCATATAAATAAGACACTTTTTCATTTGTCCTATCTGCTGCCAGGGTATATTGTATCAAATCATTGGTCCCAATACTGAAAAAATCAACATATTTAGACAGTTCCTCTGCTTCCAATGCTGCGGCCGGTATTTCCACCATTATTCCAGTTTCCAGATCTCTATTAAAATCTATTCCCTCGTTTTCGAGTTCTGCCATACATTGTCTCAAGATATTTTTAGCTTGTAAAAATTCTTTGACAGAACTTATCATGGGAAACATCATTTTTAAATTTCCAAAGGCCGACGCCCTGAGTATGGCTCTCAACTGAGGCTTAAATATATCCTCTCTGTCAAGGCAGAGTCTTATAGCTCTATACCCCAAAAAAGGATTCATCTCTTCAGGCATTAACAGATAAGAAAGTTTTTTATCACCACCTATATCCAAGGTTCTTATAACCACAGGCTTATTTTTCATCTTTTCCACCACATATTTGTAAGCTTGAAACTGCTCTTCTTCTGAGGGCATATTTCCCCTGTTCATGTACAGAAATTCTGTCCTAAAAAGCCCTATTCCATCACCACCGTTTTTCAGCACCTGTTCTACATCTTGTGGCTTTCCTATATTGGCAAGAACTTTTATCTTCTTACCTGATTTTGTAACAGTTTCTACATCTATGAAAAATTTGAGTTTTTCCACCTCTCTGTTATAGTTTTTCATTTTAATCCTATATTTCTTCACCACATCTTCATCAGGATTGATTATAACACTGCCATCAAAGCCGTCAACAATTACAAGATCTCCATTTTTAACAGAATCCGTCATATCCATAGTACCCACTACAGCTGGTATTTCAAGAGTCCTAGCCATAATAGCGCTGTGCGAAGTCCTGCCGCCAACATCTGTAACAACTGCCGATACCTTGCTTTTATCAAGTTGTACAGTATCCGAAGGTGTTAAATCATGGGCAACTATAACAACTTTATCATTTTTAATTCTGTTTAGAGAAAAGTTCCAACCTGTAAGGTTTGAAAACACTCTGTTTCCAACATCTTTTACATCAATACCCCTCTCCTTCATATACTCATCTTCCATTGAATTAAAAATTTTCATATAGGATTCTATCACTTCATAAAGAGCTGCTTCCGCATTTATATGCCCTGTCTCTATCTTCACTCTTACAGTTCCCACAAATTCTTCATCTTTCAAAAGCATAATATGGCTTTCAAATACCTCTGCCTCGTCTTTCCCAATTTCTCTTTCAGATTTTACCTTTATTCTCTGAAGCTGTTTTATAGATAAATCCAAAGCTCTTTGAAATCTTCTCTCTTCTCTATCAATATCTCTTACATACCTTTTTTCTACATTTACCCTGTTTTCCTCTTTTATAAAAACAGTGCCTATTGCATAACCTTTAGAAGCAGATATACCTTTTTTCATAAATTTCTCTCCTATTGTATCACTTAATTACCTCTTGAAATTCCCTGGAATTTTTCACTGGATCAAAATCTTTCTCGTCTCTGGCTATACTCTTGATATCAGGAGATATATCCACAGCCATTTTAAGAAATTTTACAGTATTTGAAACATCTTCCCGCCTTCCATATATACTGGCTTTACCATAATAACTCCAGACATATTTCTCTATTTCCAGATCTTTATCATACCAATAAAGTGCTTCGTCATATTTACCATAAAGCTCATAGGCAAGTGCCTTATTAAATCGCGCATAGCCAAAATCGGGATTGAGTTTAAGGGCTTCATCTATATTTTTCATCCCCTCTTCGTAATTACTGCTGTAACAGAGTGCAATTCCCTTAATATTATAAGCTTTATAATATTTATCGTCCTGACTTATGATCTCATTTGCCTTGTCTATGGTTTTAGAATATTCTTTATTGCTAAAGAAATTTTGCGCAATTTTATACTCGCTTTCCAATTTATCAGAGCGGTTATTTTTTATCACAGTACTCTTAGCAGTACTTCCATGTGAATTTCCCGATGCAGTTTTATACTTATTATTCAAATATGAAGTTTTCACAATTAAAGTCACTGCAAAAATACATAAAATACAAAATATTACTATTTTGATCTTCAAGGGAATTTTCCCAAATAATTTTGTACTTATGCCCCTTCTATTTTTAAAAGCCATACACACTTTCCTCCTAAAAATACAAATAAGTATTTCAGATCAACTATCATCCGGAACACTTATTATTTTACCTCAACAGGCAGAAGTTCTCTTCTATCCAATTTCCAAATATACCTGTCCTTATTTTTGGTACTTAAGATCAATTATCTTTGACTTCAACTCTTTGACTGAATTATCATCAAGACTATACAAAAATTTCATTACATATTTATTGTTTACATTATGCGACTGTACATCTTTATACCTTCCCGGCGATACTATAATAACATCTACATCATCTATAGTCTTTGTAATTTTCCGTTCATCTGTAGAATTGGTAAATTGAATATTTATATTTCCAAGGCCAGCCTTCTCCAACGCAGCCCTTGCTTTAAACATAAATTCATTTGAAATACATATAAATGCAAATCTAGTATCTTTGGGATATCTGGCAATCTTAACTATGGTTTCCAAATTTACATTTATAGCTACACCTATTATTTCTTTTTTAAATTTTTTAGTCAATTTAACAACTTCATTGACATGATTGAACGTTGCTATTATAACCTGACTTCTTTCTATAATCTCTCTCGTAGAATCAGTTATATCTCTTATGTCATCAAGAGTAAAGGGAATTACGTTCATATTGGTGCTTTCCATAATCTGTTTACTAAACATTCTGGATTGCTCAATATTACATTCCACATACACAGCTGTTATTTTACTCATTAATTTTTTCTTTTCTCTTACCCTCTGAATAACAATTTCCAGAAATTCGTTGGCATCCATTCCCGATTCTATTGCTTCTTCGAATCCAAGATCAATGAATTTCATTATTTTTTGTCTTATATTTTGGACTTTCCATGGATTAGCTTCTTCCGCCACAAAAGTCCCTCTTCCCTGATAAGATTTTAACACTCCTTCTTGTTCCAATTCATCATAGGCAGTACTAACAGTATTTCTACTTACTTTAAGGTTTTCAGACAGTTCCCTTTCAGTAGGCATCCTTTCACCTACTTTTAATTTACCTCTATTTATCAAATTCATTATTTCTTTTTTAACTTGAAAATACAGAGGTATTTCACTGCCCTTATCTATTCTAATGTCTATAGTAATCACCTCAAAATCATTAAATTAATGGTTTGATATATTACTTTAACTCAAGAATACCATAATGTAAAGTAAAAATCAATAAATGATCTTACATTAATTTATAATATTCAGAATATTATAAATTAACAAAAGTGTACACTCCTCTTCAATTGGAAAGATAATAGTCATCAACAGATTTAGCTATAGATTCCGCTATTTTGTCTTGGTAGTCATTACTTGTCAATTTATTTTTTTCCTCAGTGTTAGACAAAAAACCACATTCTACTAATACAGAAGGCACATTGTCCCTGCATCTGAGCACCTTATACGAATTTAATGCAGCCTTTTCCTTTCTATTATTGTTCTTATCCAGGTCATTGATTAAATTATTTTGAAGTATATTTGCCAGCCTTTTACTGTTTTCATTTTTTGAATACCACACCTGTGCTCCATGGTATTTGGACTGGGGAAACATGTTTAAATGTATACTTATAAACATATTACATTTAGTACTTTCTTTCAATTTACATCTGTTATTTAAATCCTCAATTTTCTTTTTCCTCGTTCTGCCCTCTTTAGTATAAAGGCCATTATCCCCATCTCTGGTCATAAATACTTCATAACCCTTTTTTGACAATTTGTCCTTAAGTTTATTACCTATTTTTAAATTTATCTCCTTCTCCATTATACCATCCTTTGACACAGCACCACTGTCCATGCCTCCATGTCCCGGATCCAGGAGAATTATACTTTTTTTCCCACACTTAATATTGCCTGCACCATCATTCCCGAAAGCTTTTGCAGTATAGAAAACATTAAAACCAAATGTAAATAATAATATTAATAATATGGTAAATCCGATTTTTTTTCCTTCCATACCAATATATCACTCCTTGTACATATAATAATCTAAGAGCTTTACCATATATATTTTTACCTACATATATGAGAAATATTAATCAAATTCATTAAAAATTAAAAGCTCCTACAATCAAAAGTATACAAACCCTCTATATGTAGAAGCTTAAATATGATTTTATTATCTCTTTGAAAACTGTGGAGCCCTTCTGGCTTTTTTGAGGCCATACTTCTTTCTTTCTTTCATTCTGGGATCTCTCGTTAGAAATCCAGCTTTTTTAAGTTCCGCTCTAAAATTTCCGTCTGTTTTCAGCAGCGCCCTGGATATACCATGTCTTATAGCTCCAGCCTGACCAGTAAATCCTCCGCCATGTACATTTACAAGTACATCAAATTTGCCGGAAGTTGAAGTCAACTCAAGAGGCTGATTAACTATGACCTTTAAACTATCCAATCCAAAATAATCTTCTATACTTCTTTTATTTATAATAACTTTACCTTCTCCAGGCACAAGTCTAACTCTTGCCACTGATTCTTTTCTTCTTCCCGTTCCATAATATTGAACTTTAGCCATTTATTATCCTCCTTTCAGTCTTTTAGCTAATATTTCAATTCCAGTGCTTCTGGTTTCTGTGCTGCATGGTTGTGTTCAGAACCTTTGTAAACTTTCAATTTTTTCAGCATCTGTTTTCCAAGTACTCCCTTTGGAAGCATTCTTCTAACAGCTTCATGAAATACAAATTCAGGCTTTTTTGCCAAGGCATCTCTATACGGTGTTTCCTTTAATCCGCCCGGATATAGTGAGTGATGCCTCAACATCTTCTGATCTAATTTTTTACCAGTTAAAACTACCTTCTCAGAATTTATTACTATTACAAAATCTCCTGTATCCACATGTGGCGTGAATATAGGCTTATTTTTGCCTCTCAATATAGATGCAACCTGGCTTGCTACTCTTCCAAGCGGTTTTCCCGCAGCATCAACAACATACCATTTTCTTTCAATTTCCTGGGGTTTTGCTATATATGATTTCATGCTTTCCCGTTAAAATCTAACGGTATTCAACTCCTTTCTTAAAATTAATTCCTATAATTTTCAATAATTTCAATATACATTTCTCTATGGAAAGATCCGGGGCTAGTGGATCTTTTATAATCGATACAAACATTTATATTATAATACAACGTTCCTGGCGTGTCAATCAATAAAATACCTTTTCAAGGCAAAGTATGATTTAATTGTGATAATGTCTTAGTATACCGCATTTGATTAT
>NZ_JBGFFE010000023.1:0-55486 GCF_041224415.1 Clostridium lapidicellarium
GGTTTCGTCCTTTCATACTTCTCTTTTGACATTACTCTTCCTCCTTGTTTATAACACATTTTATTTAAATAAACTTACCCTGGTGTGTTGTAAAAACTAATGTATTATTGGAGCCCATGACCAGGATTGAACTGGTGACCTCCACCTTACCAAGGTGACGCTCTGCCTACTGAGCTACATGGGCAATTGAATTTGGAGCGGAAAACGGGACTCGAACCCGCGACGTCCAGCTTGGGAAGCTGGTGTTCTACCACTGAACTACTTCCGCCCATGAAATTTCTATTATATATCAAAAGTCACATACTGATTATCAATTCTAATACAAGTATATTTTTTTGTCAATATGTAATTTCATTTATTAGCCAGACATTTTTCCAATTTTCTCTTAACTCTCTGCAGCGCATTATCTATAGACTTAGCATGCCTATCCAAATCACACGCAATTTCCTGATAAGATTTACCATCCAAATAAGATGTAAGCACTTCCATTTCTAGGCTTGATAATACCTCACCTATTTCACTTTGTATGTGATTTAATTCTTCTCTACTAATTATAAGTTCTTCTGGATCCGCTACTTTGGCTTCCGATAATACATCCAACAATGTTCTGTCGGATTCCTCGTCATATATAGGCTTATTCAAAGAAACATAAGTATTTAACGGAATATGTTTTTGTCTAGTAGCAGTCTTTATAGCTGTTATTATCTGTCGAGTTACACAAAGTTCAGCAAAAGCTTTAAACGATGACAATTTATCCGATTTAAAGTCTCGTATAGCCTTAAATAGACCTATCATTCCTTCTTGATAAATGTCTTCCTTATCTGCTCCAATTAGGAAATACGACTTTGCCTTAGATTTAACAAAGTTTTCATATTTGCTTATTAAATACTCTTGCGCTCTTACATCCCCTTTTTTAGCTTCAACAATTACCTCTTCATCTAATTTTTCTACAAAGGGGGAATTTTGTCTGCCCTCAAGACTTGTACTCTCCAAGATATCCCCTCCAAAACAAATATAAATCACACATTTTAATTATACATTAGAAGTAAATTTATAGTCAATAGATTTTAACGACTTTTACGAATTTTTTCAAGTTTTTCCAGCATATCCTTTTCTATCCTATCTTCAATGGTATGTTTTTTATTCGAATATCTGTTTTGAATTTTATTTTTTATTTTGGATTCTATATTTTTAACTTCATGATAAAATTCAATAGAAGATACCCTCACTGCTCCTCTTTGAAATATAACTTGCTGTTCCAAAGAATCAGAAGTAACTACAAAAACCTCATTCTTACGTCCTATGTCATTTACTGTTTTCTCTATGAAAGAATCGGCCGTTTCATTTTCCTTAGTAAACACTACCGTAACATTTTCATTTATCTTTTCTTTATTTTCCAGACTTCCTATTACCATATGGGCATCAAAAACCAAAAAGATTTTATATCCTTTATAAACTGCATAGTTACTCAGCATTTCTATAAGTTCACGTCTTGCAGACTCAAAACTATACTCTTTTATATTATTTAACTCGGGCCAGCTATTTATCACATTATATCCATCTACAAAGATGTTTCTCAATTTTCATCACTTTTTATTCTTTGCTTTAATATTTCATACATCAGTATACCACCTGCCACAGAGGCATTCAATGAAGCTATATTACCTTGCATAGGTATTTTTACTAATATATCGCATTTCTCCTTAATTGATTTTGATATTCCCTTTCCTTCACTTCCTATGACCAAAGCAACAGCCCCTTTAAAATCAACATCAAAGCAATAACTTTGCCCGCTCATGTCTGCACCATACACCCATATATTTTTTTCCTTAAGCTTCTGTATTGTATTATTCAAATTAGCAACTTTACATATTCTCATATACTCCACTGCCCCTGCAGAGGACTTATAAACAGCAGGTGTAACACCTACATTCCTTCTTCTGGGAATTATAATTCCATGTACTCCACATATTTCGGCAGTCCTTATTATAGAACCAAAATTATGGGGATCTTCTATTTCATCCAGTATAACAATAAACGGAAGTTCACCCTTTCTTCTGGCATATTCCAATATATCTTCCAGCTCAAAATACTTATAGGGGGTTACCTGGGCAATTACCCCTTGATGATTTCCCGTTTCGGAAATCCTGTCTAATTTTTTTCTATCAACTTTTTTTATTATTATATTCTTCTCTTTTGCCATGGCAATTATAACTTTTAAAGATCCTGACACATTTCTGCCTGCAACAAATATTTGCTCTATAGTTTTACCGTTATCAGACTTCAAAGCTTCAATAACCGCATTTCTTCCTTCTACCAGATCTTCCCTTAAAATATTATTATCATCATTTACATATCTTCCAACATCAATTTTATTTTTCATAACCATACCTTTTTCATCTTTATTTTTAATTTTTATATTCCATTGCATTGATATCATCTATAAACAAAATTTCTTAAAACTCCCCCCTTTCTCTCAAATCAGTTACTGATTTAAATAAAAGATTCAACCTATCCCATCTCCCAGTTAAATATAAAAATCCCACTAAAGTTTCAAATCCAGTAGCAAATCTATATTCTTGCACATCTGCATTTTTAGGAACTGTCCCTGATTTGGCATTTCTTCCCCTTTTAAAGAAATATAATTCCTCTTCAGACAATTTCGTCTCTAATTTTTTTATAATCTCACTTTGAGAATGAGCTTTTACGAATTTTACAGCTTCTACATGAAGATTATGTACATGCATATTCCTATGTTTATCTACCAAATACACCCTCACAAAGGTTTCATATACTGCATCACCTACAAAGGCAACTGTAAGAGGGCTTATCTGTCTTACACTATTATCGTCCCATTTTATATTAAATAAATCATTTTTCATCTTGATCTCCTGTCTAATTAAAATCAACTGGCACCCTATTTTCAAATATGACTTCAGCTATACTCAAATCTTCAGGTGTAGTTATCTTTATATTGTCGTAACTTCCCTCATACAAATAAACTCTATTTCCATAATGCTCTGCCACTATGGTATCATCAGTAGCCTGAATTCCATCATTTACGGCTCTTCTATGGCAATCATAAATCAAACTGTATTTAAAACATTGAGGAGTTTGGACTAAAAAAAGTTTTTCCCTACTTAAAGTACCTTGAGAAAACCCATTTTCACCTCTGCTTTTTATAGTATCTTTAGGTTTCATGCCACAGGCACATGCTCCATATACACCGGCATATCTTATTCCATCCTGAATAATATTTTCTGTTACAAAGGGCCTCGCCCCATCATGAATTAAAACAATTTCACAATTTTTCAAAACTTTTAATCCATTAAATACTGAATTTTGACGTTCCTTTCCCCCTTCAACTATTTTTGTAACTTTATTTAAATCATATTTTTTAATTACGTTTTCTCTACAGTACTCAATTTCATTTTTTTCACAAACTATTACAATACTATCTATTAAAGGGCTTTTATTAAAAGAATTTATTGAATAATACAGCATAGGTTTACCTTTGATATCAATAAACTGCTTATTAATTCCCTTTTTCATTCTCTTTCCCCTGCCGGCTGCTACAATAACAGCACAATTGCTGCCCATAGATCACATATCTCCTTTTTGTTTTGCAAATATCATCCTGCCAGCTGCTGTTTGTAAAACAGACGTAACTACTACATTTCTTGTCTCTCCTATAGATTTCTTCCCGCCTTCTACAACTATCATAGTTCCATCATCCAGATAAGCTATACCCTGTCCCGATTCTTTACCGTCTTTAATTATCTGCACTTTCATTTCCTCTCCCGGGAGAACTACAGGTTTTACAGCATTTGCCAGCTCATTTATGTTGAGAACAGGAACACCTTGAAATTCTGCAACTTTATTTAAATTATAGTCGTTGGTAACCACTTTCCCATTTAAAACCCTGGATAGCTTTAAAAGTTTACTATCAACTTCCTCTATTTCTGGAAAATCTTTTTCATATATTATCACATCAATATTTAATTCTTTTTGTATTTTATTCAGTACATCCAATCCTCTTCTACCTCTAGTTCTCTTTAAGCCATCTGAGGAATCGGCTATATGTCTAAGTTCCGCCAATACAAAATTAGGTATAACAAGTGGTCCTTCCACAAAACCGGTCTGACATATATCAAATATTCTCCCGTCTATTATAACCGAGGTGTCTAAAACTTTAGGGTAATATCCTCTATGTCCATTTTTTCCCTTTTTATCTTTACTTCCCTGAAGTTTACGAGAACCTATATTGGAAATCAAAGATATAATTTCTTCTCTTTTTCGTATGGCAATATTGGCACCCAGTGCAGCCATAAGTATAGCTATTACCACTCCCAGTATAGGACCCACAATTGGAATTTTAGTCAACAACTCAAGAAACACTGCTGAAATAAGAAGTCCTACTAACGCCCCTGCAACTCCTAATATTATTTCAGCCGCAGGTAATTTTTGAAGACTTTTTTCAATATAATCCATTATCTTCATAATAACAGAATTAATCCATGGCGATACCAAAAACATTATAATTCCAAAAAGTATAGTCAATATAATTAAAAATAAAATCCTTTTTATAGGCCCATTGTATAAGTACGCTACTGCAGAAAAATAAGTGGACTCTATGGCACCTTTCCCTGCTAAATATCCTAATATTAAGCCTATTATTGTAAAAAGTCCTCTAAGTATTTTCTTTAACAATAGACTCACCTCCTCTAAATTAATCAGTTATATTTTTTTACCTTTTAACAGTTAATATATATTAAGGAAATAATTTTTTCAATAAAATTAATCTTATTTAATAAATTATTTACTTAATATGAATATATTAATTTAATATCCTTTAGATAATTATACCAAAAATTAGAATTCATAAACAATTTTTGTCCACTTTTTAAAGGTTAATCCCCCTATCCATAAAATTGTTCTTGGTTTATTATATAATAAACAATGTAAATCTCTAATTGGTAAAATCATCTAACACTACAATTAAAACTTGTAGATAATATGTTAAATTTATATAAGGAGTTGAACTTGATGAAAGATATAATTTTTGATGATTTTCAAAATACTGTAAATGAATCGTTAATAAGGCATAAAAGTATTTTAGATATAATAACCAAACTTCAGGAATCAAATGCCAGAATAAATAGAGCAATTGCAAAATCCATTACAAACTGTGGATGCATAGAGGTCTGTGCCAAAAAACAAGATGCACTGGAAAACATCAATGAAGATATTGAATCTTTAAAATCTCATATGAGTACACAGATAAAAGGCAAATTATGTAATAAGTGCCGGGACATAATACAAAATGAGATAGGCAATAATTTATTTTATCTCACATCATTATGCAATGTACTTGATTTAAATTTGTACGATATACTTTTAAAGGAATATGATAAAATAGATACTCTCGGCAAATATTCACTGAGATAGTTTTTAGCACAAAATAAGTATGTTTATATTTATTTTGTGCTAAAGTTTATTGTCTACCATGATTTGTTCCTTAAGCCTCCTGAGCCCGTTTTTTATGGCCCTGGCCCTGGCTTCACCTATTCCTTCAACTTTATCGAGTTCTTCATAGGATGCTTCCATGACACCTTTAAGCTCCTTAAAGTTTTTAACTATATTATCTATTACATTGGATGGTATCCTTGGAATTTTACTCAACATTCTATATCCTCTCGGTGATATCAGGGTATCCACAAGAGGTACTCCCACATATCCCAACGCCCTAGAGATAAAATCAAGATTCAGAAGTTCATCCGAGCTTATACCCTGAATTTGCTTATATATGTCATCATAATCCATGCCACTTTGACAGTAATCCCTTATCATAAGTATTCCATCACGTTCGACGCCTTTAATGAGTTCGTTTAACTGCATGGAAATCAGTCTTCCTTCATTTCCCAACTCACATATATATATTTCAATTTCAGAAACTACCCTCATCACCATCTCAGTTCTTTGAATAGCAGTCATAACATCAAACAACGTAACTATATCCTGAAACTCAAGAATATTAAGGTTGTTTACCACTCTATTCAATACGGATACATATTTTTCCAGAGTCTGAAGAGCTTGATTAGCCCTTGCTAACATAACACTGCTGTCCCTAAGTACATATTTAATGTACCCTTTGTATATGGTTATTACATTTCTTCTTTGAGAAATTGCAATGACTATAGCCCCAGTTTGTTTTGCAACTCTATCTGCAGTCCTGTGTCTTGTACCGGTTTCAAAAGTTGGGATGCTCGGATCCGGAATAAGTTGAGTATTTGCATATAATATCTTTTTTAAATCACTGCTAATTATTATAGCACCATCCATTTTTGCAAGTTCATATATATAGGATGGGCTGTAATCTGAATTAATAGTAAATCCACCATCTACAATTTTTAATATCTGTTCACTGTCTCCCAAAACTATTAGTCCGCCAGTTTTAGCTTTTAATATGTTCCTAAGTCCTTCTCTCAGCTGAGTCCCTGGTGCCAAAAGTTTCAATATGCCTTTAAGTTCTTTTTCTTTTTCCACTCTCAAAACTATCACCCTAATTAAAAAACTTTATTTAATACTTCTTTTAAAGAAGATATTCCTATAGTATTTATTTTATTAGTATTTATTTTTTCCTTATTTCTATATGGCAATATTATATTCTTAAATCCCATTTTTTCAGCTTCATTAACAATTCTGCCACAATAGGATACGGGCCTAACCTCACCTGTAAGTCCAATTTCACCTACAGCCAAAAAATTATCCAATACTATTTCTTTAGCCCTAGCACTGGATATAAGGGCAATCGCAAGTCCCAGATCTCCAAAAGTGCCATCTAATTTAAGGCCGCCTACTACATTCACATAAACATCACAGTTATAGAATGGTATTTTAAGCTTTTTTTCCAATACCGCTAAAATCAAATTCAATCTTGAAGTATCTATTCCAACTACTGTTCTTCTGGGGATAACAGCCCTTGTTTGGCTAACCAGCGCCTGTATTTCAACCAGAATAGGTCTCCTACCTTCCATTATACCTATAACAACAGAACCCTCTTTTTGAGATGTTCTCTCTTCTAAAAATACTCCAGAAGGATTTCTTATTTCTCTAAGTCCATCTTCTATCATTTCAAATACACCAATTTCACTGGTAGTACCGAAACGATTCTTGACAGTCCTAAGTACCCTAAATTCTCCCGTTCTTTCTCCTTCAAAAGATAATACAGTATCTACAATATGCTCAAGTACTCTTGGCCCTGCCAATTCACCCTGTTTAGTAACATGAGCTACTATAAAAAAAGATATATTCCTTTCCTTTCCCATACGCATAATATCGTTGGAAACTTCTCTTACTTGAGATACACTGCCTGGTGCCGAGCTAATGCCTTCCTTAAACAAAGTTTGTATAGAGTCAATAACTACAAATGTAGGTTTATTTTTTTCTATATGTTTCTCTATTCTATCCAAATTATTTTCAGAAACTATAAAAAGATCATCGGACAATGCCTTAAGTCTATCAGCTCTCATTTTTATCTGTTCTTCCGATTCTTCTCCAGAAACGTACAACACCCTTCCATATTTTTTAGCGATATTACTGGCAGTCTGTAAAAGCAAAGTAGATTTCCCTATTCCGGGAGCACCCGATATAAGAGTAATTGATCCTCTTACAATTCCTCCTCCAACAACTCTGTTCAATTCCATTATACCAGTATCAAGTCTTTCATATTCACCTGATTTAATATTATTTATACTTTTTGGCGTACTGCTAAATTCCGGATGTCTAAAAGTCTCATGTTGGGGGGACTTAATTTCTTCTACCATACTGTTCCAACTGTTGCAATTAGGACACTTTCCCATCCATTTTGGAGACTGATAGCCACATTTTTGGCACGTAAAAACTGTTTTTATTTTTGTCACTCAATTGTCCCCTTTCATAAAAATATTTAAAATTCAATAAAAATTAAGCTTTATGCCCCAAAGGGCATAAAGTTTAATTTTATCTCACTTCAGAAATACCTAGATCAAAGCTAATTATTATTAACATTAACCTTGTCAGCATTAATTTTGCTGAAAGTTAATTCGTCATTACTTACATCTGCTTTTATGCTGTCGCCTTTTTTAACATTTCCCTCAAGCATTTCTTCAGAAAGCTTATCTTCTACAATTTTAGTTATAGCCCTTCGCAGCGGCCTTGCACCATAATTTATATCAAAGCCCTCTTTTGCCAATAACTTTTGAGCTTTTTCAGTAAAGCTGATTTTTATATTTTGGGCTATAAGTCTGGAAGATACATTCTTCAGCATAAGTTTCACTATTTGTACTAGATCTTTTTCCTCCAGCGGATGAAAAACTATTATATCATCAATCCTATTTAAAAATTCAGGTCTAAAGGATTTTTTCAGTTCCTCCATTATATTGTCTTTCATTTTCTCATATTGACTTTCCTTCGCACTCTTATCATCAACTGCAAACCCCATGGTTTTTTGTTTTTTTATAGTGGAAACTCCTACATTGGAAGTCATTATTATTATAGTGTTTTTAAAGTTCACCGTCTTTCCTTTACCATCTGTCAATCTGCCGTCTTCCAATATCTGCAGCAATATATTGAATACTTCAGGATGCGCTTTTTCTATTTCATCAAATAACACCACTGAATACGGGTTTCGCCTTACTTTTTCAGTAAGCTGGCCGCCTTCATCATATCCGACATACCCTGGAGGTGAACCTATCAACCTGGATACAGTATGTTTTTCCATATACTCAGACATGTCAATTCTTATCATATTGTTCTCATCGCCAAACATAGCCTCGGCCAATGCTTTTGACAGTTCAGTCTTACCAACGCCAGTAGGTCCCAAAAATATAAATGAACCTATAGGCCTTTTCGGATCTTTAAGCCCCACTCTAGCTCTTCTCACCGCTCTAGATATGGATTTAACTGCCTCATCCTGACCTATTACTCTCTTATGAAGAATTTTTTCCAAGTTCAGCAATCTTTCAGATTCCTTTTCCGTTAACTTTTCTACAGGGATATTAGTCCATTGAGATACAACTGATGCAACCTGCGGCTCTCCGACTATAAGTGTAGATACCTCTTTTTTAGTCTTCCAATTTGTCTTTAAATCCTCCAATTTATCTTTTAACTTCTTTTCTTCATCTCTTAATTTAGCTGCTTTCTCAAAATCTTGAACTCTGATGGAATCTTCCTTTTCCTTCGTTATCTTTTCGAGATCCTTCTCCAATTTTTTCAAATCAGGCGGGGCAACTAAATTTTGTATCCTGACTTTAGCGGCGGCTTCATCAATTAAATCAATCGCTTTATCCGGCAAATACCTTTCCGTAATATACCTGTCTGACAAATTTACCGCAGCTTCAATGGCTTCATCTATTATCTTGACCCTATGATGTGCTTCATATTTATCTCTTAGTCCCTTCAGTATCAAAACAGCTTCTTTCTTAGTGGGTTCCCCTACCAATATAGGTTGAAACCTTCTCTCAAGAGCAGAATCTTTCTCAATATACTTTCTGTATTCATCTATAGTCGTAGCCCCGATACATTGAATTTCCCCTCTGGCCAAAGCAGGTTTCAATATATTTGAAGCATCTATAGCTCCTTCGGCAGCTCCTGCACCTATTATTGTATGAACTTCATCTATAAACAGTATCACATTGCCTGCTTTTCTTATTTCCTCCATAACTTTTTTAAGTCTTTCCTCAAATTCTCCTCTATATTTTGAACCGGCTATCATGGAAGATAGATCCAGTGTGACTACTCTTTTCCCCTTTAAAAGTTCAGGAATATTATCCGAAACTATTTTTTCCGCCAGTCCTTCTGCTATAGCAGTTTTTCCTACTCCGGGATCCCCTATTAGACAAGGATTGTTCTTAGTCCTCCTGCTTAATATTTCAAGAACCCTTTGGGTCTCTTTTTCCCTACCTATCACAGGATCAAGCTTTCCCTCCCTTGCCAGATCCGTCAAATCTCTTCCAAACTGATCAAGAGTTGGAGTAGGTTCACCATTTGTTTTCTTAGTTCCATTCAAATTTGAAGATTGCTCTCCTGAAAGTGCCTCTATAAGTTGTTTCCTTAGTTTGTTAAAGTCCGCACCCAAATTATTTAGGATAGTAAAAGCCACGCCTTCTGATTCTCTAATTAACGCAAGCAAAATATGCTCCGGGCTGATATAATTATGATTCAAATTTCTAGCTTCAAACAGACTCAATTCCAAAAGCCTTTTTGTTCTGGGAGTAAGAGGAATTTCCTTATTGTATAGATCTACTTCGCCTCTGCCCTCATACTCCTCTATAAAGCTCCGCACCGCTTCAATTGTAATATTCATATTATTCAAAAGATTCTTGGCTATCCCATCTTCCTTCAATATGCCAAGAAGTACATGTTCCGTACCCACATATCCATGTTGAAGTGCCTGAGCTTCTTCTTGAGCATAAATAAGTACTTTTTGTGCTCTTTCTGTAAATCTTCCAAACATCATAATGTCTCACCTTCCTTTTTTACCTATTTGTTATCTATCGCTAATTCTTTCCTAACAAGTTTTGCCCTATTAAAATCTCTCTCTCCCCTAGACAAATTTCTATTATACTGTTTTTGTATCGCAGCTGGCTGTATATTTATCAAAAGATTATTTAAAGCAACTTTATTCACATCTTTGATTATCCCCATCTCAACTCCCAATCTCACATCAGATAAGAGCTTCAGACATTCATTTGAATCTAAAAGCACGGCTGATCTCAATACACCAAGTGCCCTATAAACTCTGTCTTCTAATTCATATCTATATTTTTTCATAAGGCTTTCTCTGGAAATCTTTTCTTCATTTATAACCTGGATAACTATAGCCTTCAGATTGCTCAATATCTCTTCCTCGCTTCGCCCCAAAGTTATCTGATTAGAAATCTGATATATATTTCCCACCACTTTAGAGCCTTCACCATATAAGCCTCTAACGGTCATTCCAACTTGAGCCAGGGCATTTAAGAGTCCATTCATTTGATTGTTCAGTGAAAGTGCAGGAAGATGCAGCATAACAGATACCCTCAACCCTGTACCCACATTAGTAGGACACGCCGTTAAATACCCTAATTTTTCATCAAACGCATAGTCTAAATTTTCTTCAAGGAGATCATCGATTTTATCACTTACATTATATGCCTCTTCCAAATTCAACCCTGCCGTTATACATTGAATCCTTATATGATCTTCTTCATTTATCATTATACTTACAGTTTCCTTATCATTAAGAATAAAGGCTGTTTTATCACTATTGTCTATTAAATTTTTGCTTATAAGATGTTTTTCAAAATAAAGCTGTCTTTCATTATTATTTTTTTCCCATAAATATTGAGTTTTAAATTTCTCTTGAATTTCGGGCAAAGTATAAAATGCATTCTCCACATTTTTTATTAAATTCCTACTCTTTTCTACATTCAACTTACGAGGAAAAGGGATTTTAGCCAAATTTCTTGCAAGCCTCATTCTGCTACTTATAACTAAATCCCCTTTATTATCACAAGCAGTGATCCAATTGTCCATAAGCTAATCCTCCCCTTTATTTTCTTTATTTTTATCTTGATCAGGCTGCTTTTCCATATCCTTTATCATATCTCTTATTGTAGCCGCTTTTTCATATTGTTCCAACGACACTGCCTTTTTAAGATCTGATTTCAATTTCAAAAGTTTCTTTTTTTGAATCATATCTTTACCGGCTCTTTGCGGTATTTTCCCCTTGTGATCCAAATTAACCTGAACTCTTTTTATAATCGGATCCAAAATATTTTTGAAATTTTTATAACATTCACTGCATCCCAGAAGACCAGTTTTCTTAAATTCATTATAAGAAGTACCGCAATTTTTACAGGATATATCAAAACTCTTATATTGTTCATTATTGGCATTCACCATATAGTCCATTATTCCGCTCAGTATATTTTGGAAACTAAAGGGTGATACAAAATCTATCTGAGGTACAGTATTAAGTATTCCTTTTTCCATAGCACATTTCTCACATAAATTAATCTCCTGTTTAGTTCCATTTATTATCTTTGTTATATGAATTGTAGCTTCATTTTTCTTACATATATCACAAAGCACATTATCACTCCCAAATGTATATTTATTCCTTTCACATAATTTTATTATATCATATATTTACCTATTAATAACAAATTTAGATGTATTAAATATAAGTACCATAACCGCCTTTAAAATCTCTGCCCTTAGTTTGTTTTTACTTTCAAGCTGTACATTAACCAATGTCCTATCATTTATAACAGTTTTCAATATCATGTTTTCTCTTTCCGTTACTATATCTTCTTCAAATAATCTCTCTATAATTTTCGCGGCAGAATTATAAGTTATACTGTCACCTATTTTTTCAATTATGGTCTTAAGTAAATTTTTATTACAGTTAAACTCCATCTTTTTTATAATTATACATCCGCCGCCCCCTCTTTTACTTTCTATATAATAACCTTTATCCATAGTAAATCGAGTAGTCAGTACATAATTTATCTGAGAAGGAGCACAGCTGAAATAATTAGCCAAATCATTTCTTCCAATCTGAAGTTGAGTTTCATCACTATTATTAAACATATCCTTTATAAATTCTTCTATTACATCTGACAACCTTGCCACATTATCACCTTCTTGACTTTGACTTTCTTTGACTTTTATTTAATGATATTATTAATTCTCTCTTTAATCAAATCTTATATAAGCTAATATCAAGCAATCTTTCACTATATATTCAACATACACATTATTATGCCCATTTTTTAAAATATATCTAAGTTTTAAATGCAGCTCTATAATTCTATACTGTCTCTACCTTATTGACTTTTCCTAAATGTGACGAATCTCCATGTAAAATAACAGTAGCTTGTCCATTTTGTATATTGACCTGACTCAGACTTGTTTGATGGATATACGGAGTGTGCCACAATTCTTCTAAAGGTGTATTTTCAAAATATGCCATTATTACTTTTAAAGTTACGGCATGAGTTACAATCAATACATTTTTACCATCGCACTTATTTATAATTCCCTTAATTAATGGTACAACCCTATCTTTTACATGTTCAAATTTTTCACCACCTTCTGGTTCATAAACATCAGGGCTAGTCCAAAAATTATGAAGCTGCTCCGGATTCTTTTTTCCAATTTCCTTCTGGTTAAATCCCTCCCATTTTCCCAAATCTATTTCCATAAGCCTGTCATCTTTTATTATAGGTATATTCCTAGATTCCACTAGTATTTTTGCAGTCCTCAATGCCCTACCTGAAGGGCTGGAATATACCACACTAAAATCAATGCTTTTCAATCTCTTTTTCAACAGATTGGCTTGTCGAATTCCTTCTTCAGTAAGCGGGGAGTCCTTTCTACCCTGCATCCTTTTTTCAGTATTCCACACTGTTTCCCCATGTCTTGTTATATATAATTTAACCATAAATTTCTCTCCTTAATCAAGTATAAAATATAGTTCCTATAATTTTTTATTATATCATATAAATGATATTTTTTTAATTCAGTTTCTATATCTAGATGCTCTTATATAACGCCGCTTTCCACTATAAACCTCATCTGAAACAATATTAAATTTTTTATTTTTTAACATTTTGTATATTATCTCTTTGTTTTCCTCTTCCTTTTCATCTATTTGTACAGTCAAATCATCCTTCTCTCCTGCTATTGATATATAATCGTATATAACACTACAATCTTCCGGGGAAATCTTTCCCCGTATATTCATTTTATATCTGGACATGGATATCTCCTTTTAATTAAAAATAATTGCCAATAAAATTATTATCTATTTTATTTTATCAAAATATACATGCATTAAAAAACTGTCCCAAATAAATCTTGAGACAGTTTCACTGCTTTACCCCTCTTTAACTTTTATTTTACTTTTACTTTCTATTATCTTATTTGCTTCGGAACCCGGCACCTCTTCATACCTTTCAAATCTCATTGTAAAATTTCCTCTAGCCTGAGTCATGGATCTTAAATCTGTAGCATACCTGAACATCTCGGCCTGAGGAACTTCAGCTATTATCACCTGGTATTTTCCTGAGCTTTCCATTCCCAATACCTTACCTCTTTTTTTGTTTATATCGCCAATCACATCACCCATATAGCATTCAGGAATATATACTTCAACATGTTCAATTGGTTCCAACAAAATGGGTCCAGCTTCCATAAGCCCTCTTTTATAGGCCAGCGAAGCAGCTATTTTAAATGCCATCTCTGAAGAATCCACAGGATGATACGAGCCATCATGAAGAGTTGCTCTCAGCCTTATTACAGGGTAACCGGCCAGAACTCCATGATTTATGCATTCCCGCAGACCTTTTTCTACTGCTGGAATATATTGTCTTGGCACTACCCCGCCCACTACTTTATCTACAAATTCCAAATCATCTTCTCCATCAGTCCTCGGTTCAAATTTAATTTTCACATCACCATACTGCCCATGTCCTCCAGATTGCTTTTTATGTTTTCCTTGAACATCAGAGGATTTCTTTATAGTCTCCCTGTAAGGTACCTTGGGCCGCTGCAAAATAACTTCTATTCCAAATTTAGATTTCAACTTAGACGATATAACATCAATGTGAGTTTCACCTAATCCAGATATTATCGCTTCTGCATTTTCCGTATCCCTGGACACTTTAAATGTGAGATCTTCTTCCACCATTTTATTCAATCCATTTAATATTTTATCCTCATCATTTTTAGATTTAGGCAAAATTGCCATTGAAATCACAGGTTCAGGAAACTCAATATCTTTAAATGCTATAGACGATTTAGGGCAACATAGAGTATCCCCCGTACTCGTAAATTGCAGTTTAGCCACAGCCCCTAAATCACCTGCAGTTATTTCAGAAACAGGAATTTGCTGTTTTCCTCTTAAAAAATACATACTTCCTATCTTTTCATTTTTATTCTTCTTAACATTGTATACCACCGTATCGGATTTTAACTTCCCTGTCATAACTCTAAACAAAGATAATTTTCCTACAAACGGATCAATTATAGTTTTAAAAACAAAAGCCGAAAAAGGCTTTTTTTTATCTATTCCCACAGTTAGTTCAGAATTATTTTTCAAATTTTCCGCCTTTACAGGCACCATATTTTCCGGTGATGGAAAACATTCAATTATATCTTCAATCAAAGTTTCCATTCCTATTCCAGTTAAAGCAGAACCACACATTACAGGTACTACTTCTCCATTTGAACATCCATTTATCAAACCCGCATATATATCCTTATCCTCCAGAGTACCTTCATCTAAATATTTATCCAAAAGTTTTTCATCCGTTTCAGCTACGGCTTCTATTACCATATTTTTGCATTCGGCTATTTTTTCTAAAATATCTTTAGGTATATCTGCTTCCTTCATGATTTTTGTCTTATTATCAAATATTCTGGCCCTTTTTGAAATAACGTTTACAACACCTTTAAAACCACTTTCAACACCTATAGGATATTGAACCGGCACTACAGATATGCCAAATTTCCGCTTTAAATCTTCCAAAACTTTTTCAAAATTAGAATTTTCTCTATCAAGCTTATTTATATAAAAAGCTCTCGGTAAATTATATTTATTTACATAATCCCAACATTTCTCTGTTCCAACTTGAACTCCAGATACACCTGATACAACAATCAATGCCGTATCAACTGCCCTCAGCCCTTCCACAGTTTCACCCACAAAATCAAAATATCCCGGCATATCAACTAAATTTATCTTCACATCGTTATACTCGCAGGAAGCTAAAGATGTGGATAAAGATATTTTTCTCTTTTTTTCTTCTGTATTATAATCACTGACAGTATTTCCATTCTCAATTCTTCCAAGTCTGTCTATAGTCTTGGTATAGTAAAGTATTGCTTCTGTTAATGTAGTCTTCCCGGATCCACTGTGACCGATAATTCCTACATTCCTTAAATGTTCTGTTGAGTAGTTTTTCATAAGCAATTCCCCCTCTCACTTTACACTTAGTTTATATATTCTACTTACGTCTCAAAATCCCTGCTAAAATTAAATAAATTTTCACAATAATATGATTTTAATAAATATATAAAAAATATTTTTACATAAAAAAAAAGAGCAACAAAATGTTACTCTTGTGGTGGAGATAAAGAGATTCGAACTCTTGACCCCCTGCGTGCAAGGCAGGTGCTCTCCCAGCTGAGCTATACCCCCACATGGTGGACCTTCAGGGACTCGAACCCCGGACCAACCGGTTATGAGCCGGTTGCTCTAACCAACTGAGCTAAAGATCCATATATTATCCGGCAGCGACCTGCTCTCCCACAGGGCCTCCCCTGCAGTACCCTCGGCACCGTGAAGCTTAACCTGCCTGTTCGGAATGGTAAGGGGTGTTACCTTCACGTTATTATCACCGGATATTTTTTCTTTCGCACTACAGTTTAATATTATACTGACATTTTTATTGATTGTCAATACTTTCTTTAAAAATCCGTCAAATTTCCCTCTGAAAGATAATTTTCTGCCAATTAAAAAATATTTTCTAACTATACAGGACTAATTTTATAAAAAGTTATATGATCTCTCCATTTTCCATTTATAAATAAGTATTTTTCATTTAAACCAAGTTTTTTAAATCCGCATCTTTTAAGAACTCTTTGAGATCTCAAGTTATCTACCAAGGTAGATGCTTCAATCCTATGTAATTTTAGCTCATCAAAAGCATATTCCAAAACCAAACTCAATGCTTCTTTCATATATCCCCTGCCCTGCTCCTCTTCATCTATAGAATATCCCACGAATGCACTTTTAAACACTCCCAGCATTATATTGGATATCTGTACCTTGCCTATAAATTTCCTATCTTTAAATATACCAAAATTAGCACTTCTGCCAGATAAGAACTGCTTATAGCTTTCAATTAAATTTCTTTTTTGCACTTCAAGTGTATAAAAACTTTCCTCTCGTTCGGGTTCAAATTCACTTAAGTAAGTTCTATTTTTTATATAATAATTCAGTACACTTGCTGCATTTTCCGGTGTCAAAATAGATAATGTTATATGACTTCCCTTTATATGTAATCCTTTATTTATACGTATATTTTTAGTTTCATCAAGATCCAAACCAAATAATATTTCATTTTTATATTCGGAATCAGCCTTTATGCTTTTTGATATTATACCTTCAAGTTCAAACCCCAGATCAGTAAATGCCTGTATATTTATATCCTCATGTGCCATTATATTTATTTTATTCAAATTAGCCTTTTTAAGAAGAATTTGTATAAAATTTTCCAGAGTATTCCTCAATAATTTATAACTGCGTTCTCCCCATCTATAAAATTTCAACCTAATCATACTATACTTATTGACTTCGGAAAGTTCAATTATAAATATTCTTCCTATGGTAATGCCTAAATTATCTCTCACTATATATTCATTATCATTACCTTTGACCAAATCAATGGATACAAGCTGTTCCCTCAGCATTCTTATCGCTCCCAATTAAGTTCCACAATTATAATTCTAAAAAAGTATATAAACTTCATCTGAATCAAGTAAATCCAAGTATAATTTTAAGTATATTATAGCATAAAATACTATATCAGGTGACTTTTAGATTCAAATGAAGTTTACACAATTGATATTTGAAACTTAAATATTTACTTCAACTTATGAATGAACAGTCCGCTTCTCAATTTGGGTTCAAACCAGGTGGACTTAGGAGGCATTACCCTTCCGCTGTCTGCAATATTCATTAACTCTTTCAAGGTAGTGGGATACATGGAAAAAGCAACTCCACCTCTTGATTTTTTTGCTCTTTGCTCTAACTCTCCAAGCCCTCTTATACCACCTACAAAACTTATCCTGCTATTTGTCCGCGGATCATCAATTCCCAAAATCGGAGACAATAAATTATTTTGAAGGATAGAAACATCCAGTTTATCAACAGGATCAGCTGAATTATACGTTCCTTCCTTTGCAGTAAGTTTATACCATTTCCCACACAAGTACATGCCATAAGTACCCTTGCAAAACGGATTATATCCGTCTTTTCCTCCACATGTTTCTACATAAAACCTTTTAGAAACCTCAGACAAATACTCTTCAGTAGAAAAGCCATTTAAATCGTCAACAACCCTGTTATATGAAATAATATTTAAATCTGAATCCGGGAAAAGTACAGATAGGAAAAAATTGAATTCTTCATCTCCAGAGTAATTTGGATTTTCTTCCCTTCTTTTGATACCCACTTTAACTGCAGAAGCTGCTCTATGATGCCCATCCGCTATATACAAAGTGTCTATACCTTTAAATAGATTACAGATTTTTTCTATTATGCCATCGTCATCTACCACCCAAACTTCATGCCTAACTCCATCACAAGCAGTAAAATCATAAACGGCTTTTTCCCTTATGCACATATTTACTACATCATTGATTTCATCATTATACCTATAAGTTAAAAAAATTGGTCCTGTATTGGCATTACAAATACCTATATGGTTCGTTCTATCCTGTTCCTTGTTTTTTCTAGTACATTCATGTTTTTTTATTTTATTATCTATATAATCATCTATAGAAGTACAGCCTACTATGCCCGTTTGACTTTTTCCATTTACAGTCAATCTATAAATATAAAAATTATTTTTCCCATCTTGTATCAATATATTATGGGATATCATTTTATTTAAATTTTCATTTGCTTTTTCATATACTTTTTTATCATAGATATCTACATTTTCATCCAAATCAATTTCAGCTTTATCAACATGAAGGAAAGAATAGACATTATTTTTGGCTATTTTTCTAGCTTCTTCACTGCTCATAACATCATAGGGCAATTCTGCTACTCTACTAGCCAGATCTTTCCTTGGCCGTATTGCTTTAAAAGGTCTTAAAACTGCCATTTTATATCTCCTTTATACTATTATATATTTACTAACTTTCTGTGCACACAAAAATTTTCAATTATAGACACTATTTCCTCACCTATTCTCTTTTGAGCTTCTACAGTTGAGCCTCCTATATGAGGTGTAACTGACACCCTTTCATTATTTACAAGTTCCCTACAAGGTTCAGGTTCATTTTCGAATACATCCATCCCCACGGCTGACACTTTCCCATTATTTAATTCCTCAACCAGAGCTCTTTCATCTATTACACCGCCTCTTGCACAATTTATTATATAAACCCCATCCTTCATCATTTCAATTTCCTTTTTGCCTATCACCGCATGTTGATTTTTGTCAAAAGGAATGTGAATTGATATATAATCCGCTTTTTCCAACAGTTCATTGAATTTACAAGATTCACAATAGCCGTATCCTTCTACTTTTCCGATTTTATCATAATATATTATCTTCATTCCCATGGCATAGGCCCTCTTTGCCACTTCCTTAGCAATTCTTCCAAAACCTATGAGGCCCAGAGTTTTACCATATAACTCCACTCCCTTATATTTCTTTTTCTCCCATTTTCCATCTCTCATGGTCACATTGGATATATTCAGATGTCTTGAAATTGCAAGTAAATGTGCCAGTGTCAGTTCAGCCACTGAAATAGTGCTGGCATCAGGTGTATTTTTAACAGCTATTCCATTTTCATCTGCATAATTTACATCTATATTATCTACCCCGACTCCGCCTCTTATTATAAGCTTCAGCTTACCATTTCTAGCTATATCTATAAGTGTTTTTCTAATTTTAGTAGCTGATCTCACTATTATAATGTCAAATTCCCCTATCCTATTCCTTAACTCTTCTTCTCCAAAATGTTTATTTAAAACATCATATCCCTTTGTTACAAGCTTATTAAAAGCTCTTTGATCAATCCCATCATTTGCCAATACCTTTATCAATTTCAAACCCTCCATTCATAACTTCAATATATAGTTAATAGTATCTATAAGTTCCTTTACATCAGAAAGATTAAAATCAGCCATATGTGCTATTCTAAAAGCCTTTCCCTTTAGTTTCCCATAGCCGTTTGATATCTGAAATCCTCTCTTGCCCAATTCATCATTTAACCAAGCTACATTTATATTTCTTGTATTTTTTATATTAGTAAGAGTATTGGAAAGATATCTCTCATCTGCAAACAATTCAAAATATTCTCTTGCCCAGTTTCTTACATATTCAGCCATCTCTATATGTCTCTTATACCTATTTTCAAGACCTTCTTCCAATATCCTATCTAACTGATAATCCATAGCAAACATATGTGAAATAGATGGTGTCGAAGGATATTGATAGTTCTTTTCATGAATACAATTATACAGAGAAAGCAAGTCCAAATAGTAGCCTCTAAATTTTATCTTTTTTGCTCTTTCTACTGCTTTTTGTGAAAAAGAACATATTGACATTCCCGGAGGAAGTCCCAGGGCTTTTTGACTGGATGTCAAACATATATCCACACCTAGTTTATCCACTTCTATTTTAGTGCCCCCCATGGAACTAACTGTATCCAAGCACCATACAACTTCCGGATATTTTTTCATTATCTCGGCTACATCTTCTATTGGATTCATAACTCCTGTAGAAGTTTCATTATGGGTTACACAAATCGAATCGTATTTACCCGTAGCCAGAACTTTGTCAATTCTATCCACATTCACAGCTTTTCCCCAGTCCTCTTCAAATAAATCCGCCGGTACATTATTGCACTTCGCAATTTTATACCATCTATTTCCAAAAGCACCCACAGAAAAAATAGCTGCTCTTTTTGCCGTGCTGCATCTTATTGCACCTTCTAAAAGACCCGTTCCCGATGAAGTAGAAAGTAAAATCTCTTCTTTTGTATTAAACACCTTTTTCATTTTATCGCTAATATTTTTTTGAAGTTCTGAAGCTTCTTTACTTCTGTGACCTATCATAGGTGTCGCCATTTTTTCTAAAACATCTTTTCTCACTTCTATTGGGCCTGGAATAAATAATTTTTTATGCATATCCTTACCTCCAAATAATTTATTAATTCACCGTTATACATTTATAAAGTAAAAATCATAAAACAAAGAGCCAACCAATCCCTTTAGGGACGATTGACTCGCGTTGCCACCCTTTTTGATCATATATAAATATATAATCCTCTCATTTAACTTAACGGTTTTTTCCCGTATTATTCATCATAATAATCCTCCAAGGTGGATTCACAAAAATGTGGGTATCAGTTCACACCAGACACTGACTCTCTTTTACCTAACTTATGCTACTATTCTCTTCATAAGATAATATTAAATTTTAAATTATAGCCATAAAAAATAAGGAACAATACTTGTACAAATATTACAAACAAAAAAGCCAACCATCCCTTTAGGGACGATTGGCTCGCGCTGCCACCCTTTTTGATTATATATAAAATATAATCCTCTCATTTAACTTAACGGTTTTTTCCCGTATTATTCATCATAATAATCCTCCAAGGTGGATTCACAAAAATGTGGGTATCAGTTCACACCAGACACTGACTCTCTTTTACCTAACTTATGCTACTATTCTCTTCATAAGATAATATTAAATTTTAAATTATAGCCATAAAAAATAAGGAACAATACTTGTACAAATATTACAAACAAAAAAGCCAACCATCCCTTTAGGGACGATTGGCTCGCGCTGCCACCCTTTTTGATTATATATAAAATATAATCCTCTCATTTAACTTAACGGTATTTTCCCGTATTATTCATCATAATAATCCTCCAAGGTGGATTCACAAAAGTATGAGTATCAGTTCACACCAGCCACTGATTCTCTTCTACCCAACTCACGTTACTATTCTCTTCATAAGATAATATTAAATTAATTATTTATGATTTATTAGTTATTATATGATTTAATTTTATATATGTCAACACTTTTTTGAATATTTGTTATTAATTTGTGATAATGTCACCTTAAAATTAACTTTAAAAATATGAGATTATGACTGATCTAAACTTGCCAAAACACTATCATAAAGATTTTTTACACATTTTCCATCCTGGAGATTTCTGCAATTGGTACAGCTTCTATAATAAGCTTCCCCAGTACCAGATTGAAATGAAAAATCATCCGGTTCATATCCTGGGCACGAGCTTCCTACGTGCCTCATTTCCTGATCACTCGACATAAATATCATTCCTTCCCTCTGAACTTAATTCATATTTACTATTTTTTCAATCTCATCAAATAACTTTTTGCTGCACTGTTCATCTACAAAGTTTACGCAATCATTACAGCTATTTGAAATATAACTGACTTCTAATCCCATCACGTCATTTTTAGGCCTATATTCTTTGCAGTTTTCTGCAACAACCATTTTATTCTGGATTGAAATCATAGAACTCACTCCTAAAAAACATTTACATTACGTCTTTAGTATTTCCAGATTCAAAAATTTAATTCAAAAAAGCCTCCAATATCTAAAACCATTGGAAGCTTTTAATCTTATCTATTTAAATCAAGCGTTTTCATTATATTCTTCTGAGTTTGATCTATTTTTTCACCTTTATACCTCACTGCATTTATCGGGCATATATGTATACACCTCAAACATAAAATACATTTGCTGTGAAAAATTGCATGTCCTCCTTCAAAAGTTATATTACTTTCGGGACAATTTCTAAGACACAACCCGCATTTACCACAATCTTCAGTAGAAGATATATTTTTTGACAGTTTAGGAATTCTATTTTTAAACATGCTGTAAATTATTTTATTAAATTCAAATCTAATAAATGGAACAGTTTCTATAGTAGATTTTCCCTCTACAAAACTTTTTACTACACCTTTCACCTTTTCATCTGCCTTTAACAGCAATTTTTCAATTGTGTTTTTATCAGGTTTCTTTCCTTTAACAAAATAAAAAT
This sequence comes from Clostridium lapidicellarium, assembly GCF_041224415.1. Classification (NCBI taxonomy): domain Bacteria; kingdom Bacillati; phylum Bacillota; class Clostridia; order Eubacteriales; family Clostridiaceae; genus Clostridium; species Clostridium lapidicellarium. Next base: position 22,859 of record NZ_JBGFFE010000023.1, read on the forward strand.
TATTAGGCATCTTTATACTGATTTGTATTACTGGCATATACCCTTTCTTCACTAAACACTTTGATATAAAACCCGGCACTGAAGAAGAAGACGCAGCCTGTGTAGAATAGACTACTGCCTTCATTCTTCTCTTTAAATCATCAATTTCACTTAAAAAATCAGTCACAATTTTAGGCGGAAATTCAGCATAAACCGGTGAGCCTATAATTAAAAAATCATAATTCTCTGATTTTTTGTTTTCTAAAAACTGCATATCGAATAAATCTACATCTATGTTATAAAATGCAAAATCTTCCTTAAATCTATCTGCTACCCATTTAGTATTTCCCGTACCACTAAAATAATATAAAACACCCTTCATGACAATTTTACTTTCACTTTCAAACAGACAAAAATGAAAATAATTACTCCTCTCTAAATTATAATTCAATTTTTCAATTGAACATTTAGCTTCGTCCCTCTTCGGCATATTTTTTCCTATTTTCAAACATAATTTTACTCAAGATTTCAGCCGACGTAGGTGGTGTAAATGCTATAGCGTTAGCTCCTGCCATTATGGTACTTCTTATGCTAGATTCTGTAGGACCCCCTGTAGCTATTATTGGAAAGTTAGGATATTGTTTTCTAACTTCCTTTACTATATCAATGGTCTTTTCAGATCCCGAAACATTTATTATGGTAGATCCCGATTCCACTCTCCCCTTTACATCCTCATGTTCAGATACTATAGTCACTATTATAGGTATATCAATAGTATTTTTTATTTGTCGTATAACCTCATTCGGAATAGTACTATTCACTACAATTCCCATAGCACCCTTAAATTCTGCATCTAAAGCCAAATTTATAACTCTTTTACCTGTTGTCATTTTTCCGCCAACTCCGCAAAATACCGGTACATCGGCAGATAAAAGAATTGCCTGTGTTATAATAGGCTGTGGTGTAAATGGATACACCGCAATGATAGCATCTGCATTCGTATTTTTTATAATTGCTACATCAGTGGTAAACAACAGAGATTTTATTCTTTTACCAAATATTCTTATTCCACTTGCTTCTCTGATAATTTCAGGTACTTTAATCATATGCCTCTGGGTAATCCCTTTTATTTCAGGTATATATTTAGCCATTTTTTCCCTCCTCACTAATTAGATGCATATGTTTTTTACTAAACGTCTCTATCACAGCTGTTATCATCACATCTATAAGCTTTTTTTCCAGTATAGTTCAGCTCTTTTAATACTTTTCTAACTATTCTCTTACCAACTTCATCTTCTTTCATTTCACAAAGAGCGTCTTCTATATGACTCCAGTTCACCCATTCCACTTCAGAAGATTTTTTTATCTTTCCGCCATCATATTTTGCCATAAACGTAAGCATTATTATTTCCTTTTTATTATTACTGACATATTCACTTCCTAAATATTTTAAATCCTTCACTTTAAGACCCGATTCCTCAAATACTTCTCTATGTACGGTCTGTTCTACGGTTTCACCATTTGTAACATATCCTGATAAAAGCACCTTAGAATTTTTATATATATAACTTTGTTTCAGCAATAATATTTGATCTTTATTTATTACTGCAACTATCACACAGGGTGTAGGAGTATCAAAAAACATTATATCATCTTTAGGACAATATGGTACTCCTCCTTCATCCCAACTATACTTTTCTTCCAATTTTCTCCCACATATAGGACAATATTTAAATTTCATATACATGCTGCCAATAAAGCAGCCACACCCCCTTAATTTTATTAAATAAATTATGCAGTCAATAAACATATAATTATATCTACATTATAAATCTTATAAAATAATATAACTTGTCTAAATATAAAATAATATCATAACTTTACTGGTATTTTGTCTTTTAAAATTATAAAATACTCACCCACATTACAATCATAAGCAAAAATTTTTACATCATTTTGCCATGCATATCTCAAATCTTCTCCAAATTTTCTATCCACTTCATCATAAGGAGTAAAACATTTTACACCGGTCATCTGAATTAAAAACAAAATTGCTGCTTCTAATCCCGATTTTTTTGCTTCAACCAATTCTAGTAAATGTTTTCTTCCCCTTTCTGTAGGAGCATCCGGAAACAGAGCTATTCCATTTTTTTCAAAAGTAACTCCTTTAACTTCAAGAAAACACCTTCTGTTATTCCTGTCCCACAATTCAAAATCAAATCTGCTATTTCCAAATATCTTTTCTCTTTCCACTTTAATATACTTTCTAAAAAAATCTATTTTTTTCATATTCAAAGCTTCATATACAACCTTATTGGGAATTTGTGAATCTATATTTATCAAATTTTCCCCCTTATAAGCTGCTATCAAATCATATTCTGTCTTTCTTGAAGGATTATTTTCTTTTCTTAAAATAACTCTAGCACCAGGAATCAATATTTCTTTACACCTTCCTGTATTGGGAACATGAATCATTATTTTTGAATTGTCTTTATATACACAAGCTTCAAACCTGTTAGGCCTGCTTATAAATTTAGCTTTTACTATATTACTTTTGTCAAATATCACCATACCATCTCCGGCAGAACCAAATTATAACTTCTTTCTAATATAATAACAGATTATCGGAATGAATATATAAATTTTCAAAGAAATAATTTAAATATTATAAGAAATATCACTCCAGGTATACCAAAAAAACCCGCAATGAGGGCAGTAATAGCATTAATACCTATGCTAAATCCAAAATATCTTCCTATTAAATTCACTATAACTAAAAGTATAACACCGAGCACGGCATTTACAATGAGCTTGAATAATATTTTTAAAGGCCACGAAAATACCCTCACCAATATATATAACCCCACTATAGCAATTAAGAAATATCCTATATATTGAAACATAATGTGCTTATTCCCCCTATAAACTTACATTCCAAATCACAAATATATTTAAATTATATTCTAGCAATAAAAAAATATTAATATAAAGAATAAGCCTTCTTTATACTTAATTTTAAGATGTCTTTCTATTTTTATTTAGAAATGGAAAGACATTTTTATAATCTATCTTCAATCCATTCTTTCTGACCTTATTTAAAAGATACATATACTTCGATTTTGCCGCTTCCTCCATATATATGGCATAATCTACTAAATAAGGATCTTTTACAGCATCAAAATATATTCTGCACCTCTCCAATTCCTGTCTGGCCTTCTCTATATCATTCAATAATTTCTTCTGTCTGACCATGTTCTTGGAATTTTTAGCAATAAGATGTCTAACTATATTATATTTATTCATAAAGTGTATACCCTCCTAATCTTCATATTATCTTAATAATTGACAGAAATTAAGAGCAATATACACAATTTTTTTAGCCAACCAAATAAAAATTATATTTCTACTCTTCCCTCCAATGCTTTTGACAAGGTAATTTCATCTGCATATTCCAGATTTCCACCTACAGGAATGCCATGAGCTATCCTAGTCACTTTTACACCAAGCTGCTTTAGTATTTTAGATATATACATAGCTGTAGCCTCTCCTTCTACATTCGGGTTAGTAGCAATTATAACTTCTTTTACATCTCCATTTATCCTTCTTATGAGTTCCTTAAGTCTTATATCTTCAGGTCCCCTTCCAGCCATTGGAGATATATTGCCATGGAGTACATGATAAACTCCGTTATACTCCTTTATTCTTTCCATAACCATTACGTCTTTAGGTTCCTCAACCACACAAATTGTACTTTTATCTCTATTGGGATTTGAGCATACAGGACATGGATCTGACTCCGTAAAATTTCCACAAATGGAACAATATCTTATAGTTCCCCTGGCTCTAATTAGTGCTTTAGCAAATTCTTTTACTTCCTCCTCTGGTAGATTCAACACATGGATTGTAAGTCTCTGTGCTGTTTTATAACCTATTCCCGGTAACTTAGCAAATTCCTCTATTAATTTTTCAATAGAAGCGGGATAAAGATCCATAATATCACCTCAATTTAAAGCCTCATCCACAGACGAGGCCATAATTTAAAACATTCCTGGAATATTAAGACCACCAGTTAATTTTTTCATTTCAGAAGTAGTTTCATCTTCAGCTTTTTTCAATGCTTCATTACCTGCAGCTAAAATTAAATCTTGAAGCATTTCCACATCTTCAGGATCAACTACCTCCGGTTTAATTTCTATGCTTACCATTTGTTTTTTGCCATTTACTATTACAGTTACTGCCCCACCGCCAGCAGTAGCACTAAATTCTTTATCTTCAAGTTCCGCCTGCATATCTTGCATTTGTTTTTGAAACTTTTGAGCTTGCTTCATTAAATTATTCATATTTCCCCCACCGCCAAAGTTGGGGTATCCACCTCTTGACATAATATATTTCCTCCTCAATTAAATTAACTAACACATAGTTTATTATATCATAACTTCTGTCAAATTCTATCTGTAGTTTTGTTCAATACTTAAAGGCTAATTTCTTCACTTGCTCGAGGTGAGAGTCAAACTATTCATCAAATATCTCAACCATGTCTTCACCAAATGTATCTTTCAACAATTGTTCCTTAGATTTAGATCCGCAATCACCTTGATCTTCTATAACGTATTTAACAGTAACCTTCTCTTTCAGTACCCCTGAAAAAATTTCATTCACTATCTTTCTATTTTCATCCTTCTCCAATCTCTGTTTATGGAAAGAATAATCCTTGCCATATTTTATAGTTATTATTCCTCTATCACATTTTACCGGCTTTCCAGTAGTAAGTGCTGCAAATAATACCATTTGATGCCTACTCTTAAAAGCTTCAAGTATGTCTCTCCAATTCTTTTTTACATCATCCAAAGTTATTTTTGAATATACATTTTCCTCTTTTACAGGTTTTAAATTTTCCGACAAATTCTGGTTCATCTTATCCTCATCATGGTTTTTTGATTTATTTTTTGATTCTTCCGCTTCATTTTTTTGGGGGTTTACTTTATGAGGTATTACTCTTTCACAGGATACTTTGATTTCACCTTCTTTAAATGCCTGCTCCAGTTTATTTAATCTGGCAAGAATCACTTCTTTGGACGTATCATACTCTATCTTACACATTTTTATTACTGCAAGCTCTAGATAAATTCTACTCTGTTTAACCCACTTAGACTGCTCCTGTGCATCCTGAAGTATTCTTATATTTCTCATTATTTCTTCTACACGTATTTTCTGTGCCTGTTTTTTCAAAAGATTTATATTCTCCTCCGACATATCCAATACATCTTCAGGATTATTAGAAACCTTTACCATCAAGAGATCTCTCATGTGAATTATCATGTCCTTAATAAAATTAGAAATATCCTTTCCGCTTAAAACTATATCGTCAATTATCTTCATAGACGACTCTACGTCTTTTTCTATTATACTATCTGTAAGTTTAAATAAATTCTCATTTGTAACCAATCCCAACATATCAACAACGCTGCTGTATTCAACTTTTCCATCACCCATAGATATTGCCTGATCCAATATGCTAAGGGCATCTCTCATGGCCCCATCACACATTCTAGATATCAAATTCAAACTCCTGTCGTCAGCAAATATACCTTGTTTGTCTACTATACATCTGAGCCTATTAAAAACATCCGAGCTTTTTATCCTTCTAAAATCAAATTTTTGACATCTTGAAAGTATTGTAACTGGTAATTTTTGAGGATCGGTAGTTGCAAGTATAAATATCACATTCGACGGAGGTTCCTCCAAAGTTTTTAGAAATGCATTAACTGCTTCCTGGGTGAGCATATGTACTTCATCCATAATATAAACTTTATACTTTCCCTCTTGGGGAGGATATTTCACATTTTCAATCACATCTTTTATATCTTCCAGTCTTCGTTTTGAAGCTGCATCCATTTCTATTACATCCATAGAAATTCCCCTGTTTATTTTTTTGCACATTTCACATTGGTTACAAGGTTCTCCATCCTGTAAATTCAGACAATTCACTGCTTTAGCAAATATCTTAGCCATTGAAGTTTTTCCAGTACCTCTTGTTCCAGAAAACAAATACGCATGAGCTATTCTATGATTCAATATCTGATTTTTAAGTGTAACTGTTATATGATCTTGACCTACTACATCTGAAAAAGTTTTAGGTCTCCATTCCCTGTACAATGCGGTATAAGCCATATTATCACCCTCTTTCAATATATTATAAACCTTAAATTAAATATATGACAAAAAAGATACCACCCGGTATCTTTTTAAATTCAATTCAAATATTAAAGTCGTGCACCTAGCTTCGTTTGACAAACTATAAGCGTTACCCATACAGTTAACTCAAACCAGATTTACCCACGGCACACGAAAATATTCACTTACCGCTGCTTCCTTCCGGATCTGACGGGGTTCATGAGTTCCCGTTGCGTGGGATCAAGCTCTCAACGCCACTTTTATGGGCCAGGCCTTACATTTCACAGACTAAGCTAGGAATTCAACCCTGCTACAGCGGATTGCAGGCTACAGGGCACCGCTAACTCCCCATCTAGCACGACAAAGTTAAAATGGCGGAGAGAGGGGGATTCGAACCCCCGGTAGAGCGTTAAACCCTACACACGCTTTCCAGGCGTGCTCCTTCAACCTCTCGGACATCTCTCCACAGGTTTACTCACGAAAATATCAAAATATTTAAATTTACATTATTGAAGGATAGCATTCACCTCACAGCTAAAGCTTATGGGCTTTCTGCTAAACCTTTATAATTATAAAACTTTTTCAACAGGTCATATCATACCATATATTTTTATAACTTGTCAATGAAAACTTTCATATTTTATTGTTTTATGACAAAATCTTAAAATATTTCAATCAGTTACTTTTCCATTTCATAAATTAGAATATGCTTGTCCCTTTTAATTTTATATGTGAGTTCTTTTCTTTCATCCAATATCTTATTTCCTGTTTTTTCACTTATGTATATTGTAAACATGTTAGTATAATTTCCCTTAGGCTTACCCCCAACGTACATTGTTGGATTTTCCGAATTACTTATCATAGGTTTCTTCTCCTCTTTTCAGTTTAAAAGATTATATTATTATACAATGTGAAACATTACAATAAAAAAAGCTGATTACATAATAATCAACTTTTTTTCTATAAATTTTGATAAACAACAAAAACAAGTACTTCATTTGCACCTCAAGTTGCATAACTGGTGGAGACAGGGGGGCTCGAACCCTCGACCTTACGGATGTGAACCGTACACTCTAACCAGCTGAGCTATGCCTCCATATATTTTACATCAAATTTCACAAATGGCGGAAGCGGTGGGATTCGAACCCACGAGCCCATAAGGACTACCTGATTTCGAGTCAGGCCCGTTATGACCACTTCGATACGCTTCCATGCTAAATTATTCAAATACTTATCTTTTATTTTTAAAAAACTGTTTTAACATGTCACTGCATTCCTTTTTACAATCCCATTGAATACTGGTCCAATGATTCAAAAGTTCATTCTGTAACACATTTATCACAGAGCCACAGGCCCCTGCATCTGGATCAAATGCACCTATATACAATTCACTGATTCTACACTGCAATATAGCCCCTGCACACATAATACACGGTTCTAACGTAACATACATGCCGCAGTCATTTAATCTCCAGTTTTTAAGTATCTTAGAAGCTTTTCTTATAGCAATAATTTCTGCATGAGCGGTAGGATCTTTCAGCGTTTCCCTTAAATTACATGCCTCTGATATTATTTTATGATCCCTTGTTATAACGGCTCCTACCGGAACCTCACCCAATTTCAAACCTATTTTAGCTTGCCTTAAGGCTTCAGCCATGAAATTCATCACATATACCTCAAAAAAATAAACACACTAATTATTTTTTTAATAAACATATAAATTAATCTTGATAAATAAAATATAAATATAGAATAAGGATATAATATTAAACAAGATCTTGTTGGTGCGCCCGAGAGGAGTCGAACCTCCGGCACGCGGTTTAGGAAACCGCTGCTCTATCCTACTGAGCTACGAGCGCATATATAACTGCTACCTTCATATTCTATTATAATTTATTAAAATTGTCAATTTTTTTTATGAATTTCAATAAAAATTTTCTTTCTAGAATGAAAATTAATGCCGTCATTAAAACTCTATTGATTTTTATCATATGAGTTATCAAGTGATTCTTAGATCCAGATGGAGTTTGCTTGTAAGAAATTCTTTTCTCCACCTGAACATTATAAGAACTTATCCAGGCGCACAGCAGTGCTTATCTCCAACTTTAAGAAGTTGGGAATATTAGCAATGGCAGCGTTCGGATAAAATAATTTATTTATAAATTAAATAGGAGGATTAAATATGATTAATGAACTAAAAAACTTATTTTTAGCAGGTATAGGCTCTGCAGCGTATACCTACGAAAAAGCAGCAAAATTAATTGAAGAAATGGTCGAAAAGGGAAAAATAACAGTGGACGAGGGAAAACAATTATCTGAAGAATTAAAAAAGACAGTTATAGCTAAAAAAGAAGATATAAAACCTATAAACAAAAATGACTTAGCAGCTATACTGAAGGACATGAATCTTGCGTCTAAAGAAGATATATCATCAATAAATGAGAGATTAAACAAACTGGAAAATAAAATAGAAGAAATGACTAAAGCCTAAGGCTTTAGTCATTAAATACATACAATGAAAATGACATATTCAAAAAGATTTAAAGAAATAGTGAAGGTATTGGCTAAATATGGTTTTAGATTTCTAGTATATACTAAAAATCACAATAGAAAAAAATCACCTGAAAATCTTAGAAAGGCCTTTGAAGAACTTGGACCTACTTTTATAAAAATAGGTCAAATATTGAGTTCAAGACCTGATATATTACCTTCCCAATATATAAAAGAACTCTCAAAACTCCAAGATGATGTACCTCCTGAAAACTATGAATCCATAAATAAAGTATTTTTTGATGAATTTAATAAAAATATAGAAAGCTGCTTCCGATATTTTGAAAAAACTCCTCTGGCATCAGGATCCATTGCCCAAGTACACAATGCAATTTTAAAAAATGGTAAAAATGTTGTTGTAAAAATACAAAGGCCCAATATAAAAGAGCAAATGGAAACAGATATATATATACTATATAGAATTATAAAACTAACTAAAATCAAATTTAAAGAATCTCTAATAGATCCTGAAGAAGCTTTAGATGAACTGCTTTTTTCAACTAGACAGGAATTGAATTTCAATTTAGAAGCTAAAAACACGTTAAAATTCAAAAAATTAAATGAAAACATAAATTTTTGTTACGTTCCCTATATAGTAAATGAATTGTCAGGGAATAAAATATTAACCATGGAAAAAATCTATGGATTCAAAGTAAACAATATCGAAAAACTAAAAAAAGAAAATTATAATTTACAAAACTTAGGTAAAAATTTAGCTTTATCTTTTTTTAAGCAAGTATTTTCCGATGGTTTTTTTCATGCTGATCCACACCCTGGAAACATAATGATATCTGATAAAAAAATATGCTTTTTGGATTTTGGAATAGTAGGTACTATTTCACCAAGATTAAAACTCCTTTTAAATGAAGGTATTATGTCCATAGTTCATAAAGATACAGACAAACTTGTATCTGTGATTATATCAATAAGTGTAAAGAAGAACCTTATAAACAGAAATAAATTGTACGAAGATGTAGAATTATTTTTAATAAATTATCTATCTACTTCTCTTAAAAATATAAAAATTTCAGTATTATTAACAGAAATCTTCAAATGTACGAAAAACAATAATATCACTTTACCAAAAAATTTGATATTATTAGTAAAAAGTATAATTATGGTAGAAGGTTTGGTGGCAGAAATATCTCCTGAAATTGACATTCTGGATATAGCCATACCTTTTGTAAAAAGCAACAATAAATTTTATTATTTTAACGATATTAGCCTAGAAAACATGCTTATAAATTCTTATAATTTTACAAAAAATTCTTTAAATCTTCCGATAAAGACAGTGGAATTAATAGAATGCATACTAAGTGGAAGAACTAAAATTCAATTAAAATTCAACAAGATCGACGATTCTATAAATCAACTTAACAAAATGGTAAACAGATTATCAATTTCCCTAATAACATGTTCTATGATTCTTAGCTCCTCTTTAATTTTATACTTCAACATAGGTCCTAAAATCTATAATGTTTCCTTAATAGGGATAATAGATTTCACATTTTTTATACTTCTCGGAATCATATTAATGATTTCTATAGTCAAATCTGGTAAACTTTAAAAAAGCAAAACACACAGTTCCAAATAAAGTATTTCTATATAATTATTATAGTGTTAAAATAAATAGTAATAAATTCAAAAATCACTTTTAAATTAAAAGGATGCTAAGAAAATGATTAAATATTTTAACAGAAAAACAAGAAAATATGAAATAGAAAAGGTAGCAGGCGGCACTTATTTAAAATGGATATATTCTTCACCCTTGGGAATGAAAATTCTTGAGATTATAATAAAGAAAAAAATATTTTCTAAATTATATGGTTTATTCTGCGATACAAGATATAGCAAAAAAAGGATTGAACCTTTTATCAAGGATTTTAATATAGATATGTCTGAATGTCCTATTAATTATAATGATTTCAGATGTTTTAACGATTTTTTTTCAAGATCTCTCAAACAGGATGCACGGCCAATCAATACGAATAAAAAAATTTTAATATCACCTGTTGACGGAAGATTAGCAGCATATGAACATATAAATTTAAATAAAATTATTCAAATTAAGGGATTTACATATAGTTTGTCCGAATTAATAAAAAATAATAAGATTTCCATGAATTTTACCAACGGTAACTGCCTAATATTCAGACTTTGTCCAACAGATTACCATAGATTTCATTTTATAGATTGGGGAAAATGTGAACCATATAATAAAATCAAAGGAAATTATTATTCAGTAAATCCCATATCCTTACAAAATATTCCCAAATTGTTTTGTAAAAATAAAAGAGAATGGAGTATTTTCCATTCTAATAATTTTGGAAACGTAATTTATGTAGAAATAGGTGCCACCTGTGTAGGTTCAATAATACAAACCTACAATCCAGAAAAAAACATCTCTAAGGGTTCGGAAAAAGGTTATTTCAAATTTGGTGGTTCCACTGTAATTTTATTCTTTGAAAAAAATAAAATTACAGTGGATAGAGATATTCTCGAACAAACAAAAAAAGGTTATGAAACGAAAGTACTTCTGGGAGAAAGAATTGGAACCCAGTACGTACAATAAAACATTAATCCCTATTATTTCTACCCATAACAATTAATACAATAACTATTAAAAGTGGAAAGACTACTGACAGTATATTCAATATTCTTGACAATATATTTGAAGGTCCTAAATTTTCAATCATAATATTCACTCATTTATATCTATATTTTCATACTTTACTTTACCAATTTATTATCAATTTTATACATATAAATGAGAATAATTTTAAATTTAAAAATCATATATTAATCTTGCATATATGGTGGAGACGAAGAGAATCGAACTCTCGGCCTTACGGATGCGAACCGTACGCTCTCCCAACTGAGCTACGTCCCCAAAACATTTTCTATTAAGTATTTATATTTCATATTATATAGCTATTCTTTCACAAATACAACAAAAATAATAGCCGCTGAAATTTAGTATTTTCAACGGTTTTTGGTGCGTCAGAGAGGATTCGAACCCCCGGCACGCTGGTCCGTAGCCAACTGCTCTATCCAACTGAGCTACTGACGCAAACTTAACATATTTATTCTAGCACAAGTACTTTTCAAAATCAATCCATCAAAAAAATTGCAAACTGTAACAATTTATCAACTATCAATAAATTTTATCAATTCACTGTTGAATTTATTCCGTTCGTCATAAAACAAACCATGACCACTGTATTTAAATGATATAAGCCTAGAATTTTTAATTCCTTGTTTCTGGGCTTCTGCCAGTTGGAAAATACATATCTTGTCATGAATACCATGAAGAATCAAAGTTGGAACATTTATCTTTTTCATATCAGAAAATAAGTTTTCCTCATTCAACCAAGATTTTGCAATTGCGGCAGTGGCCCAACTTGAAGCTTGCAATCCAATTTGAAAAAACCAATCTGAAAAAGCCCTAGTTATATTTTGAAAGAAAAACATACTGCCAAATTGCCTAAGCATTTGAGGTCTATTACTATATGTCTGCTTAATAATTTCAGTTACAGCTTCTTTTTTCAAACCATATGGAAAGTACGGCCGTTGAATCAGGCTGGGAACCGCCGCTGCAAAAAGGGCAAGTTTTGACACTTCATATTCATCATATCTTGCCATATATCTTACTGCAATTGCCCCACCTGTAGAATGTCCAGCCAACACAAATTTTTTCAATTTAAGCGTTTCAACAACCTCTCTGATATCATCTGACAGCCGATCATAATCATATCCCCCAGCAGGTTTATCCGATTCACCAAACCCTCTCTGATCTATTCCAATACAACGATATCCCAGCTTCAGAAGTTTATTAAACTGATATTCAAACAACTTATGACTTCCAGGCCATCCATGCAGAAATAAAATTGTCCTCTTGCCTTTTGGGTTAGGATCTTCTATATAAATTTTCACATTTGATTCTACTCTAACATAATAACCCATACAAATACTCCTTTTTAATAAAATTCTCTATTAAAGTCTATTCTATTAAAAACAAATAAATGTATAAAAAATCAAAACACATTTCCGTCAATCTAAATTATCAATTCCTTCGAAAAAGGTAAACTTTCAATCCATCTGCAAAATTCCCGCCACTCAGGCAATTTATGGTTTTTCCTCTGACTATAAACCCCCTTTAAGCATCTATAGTTAGTAGTAAGTCTTGCAGTAAGCTCAAATCCTGCCGGATTAGAGTACAAAAGTCTTAAATAATCTTCCACATCATGAGTCCTATTATATGTATCCTTCAGTTCATCCATAATACCAATCATTCTTTTATCTACATACTGATTATATTGTTTAGATAAATCAAATTTAGCTATTCTATGCATTGTACTTTGACTACTAACAAAAGTAATAAACCTATATCTTTCAAGTTCCACCCATGCTTTATTACTAAACGTCAAATCAAATGCAACTCGTATTCCAGATAGAAATTGATCATGTGCCTCACCTTTAGGTGAATGCCCTAGTTTTTTAACTGTATCTGTAATATCACAATTACATTTATCGGTATCTACCGCCATAGGATATTTACTTGCTTTTATACTTTCTTTTAAATCATATATTTTAACATTTTCTACTTTCATTGTTATACCTCCAATACTATTAATTCCTAATTAAGTTTATCATATTTTCAAGTGTTTATATATTTAATTTCTATAAAATTCGAATCGTATCTTCAGTATAATAATTTAAATTCGACATATACTATGTTTATCTTGTATAAACTAATAATACTTTTAAATATATTGATACTTATTTTATGCTGGAGAAAAGATCTCCAGCATCTACATTTTAAATATTTTTTTATTTCAGCTGAGAAATTAAATTTACCATTTCTATAGCCGAAAGTGCAGAATCATAACCCTTATTGCCAGATTTCGCACCTGCTCTTTCAATTGCCTGTTCTATATTCTCAGTGGTAAGAACACCAAAGATAACAGGAATTTTGGTTTCCAGTGTAACTTTGGCAATTCCCTTTGAAACTTCATTGCACACATAATCATAATGAGAAGTTGAACCACGGATTACAGCTCCCAGGCATATAACAGCATCATATTTTCCCGATCGAGCCATTTTATCCGCAATTAACGGAATCTCAAAAGCTCCGGGAACCCAAGCCACAGTTATGTTCTCATCTAAAGTACCGTGTCTTATAAGCCCGTCTATTGCTCCGGATAAAAGTTTATCAACAATAAAGTGATTAAATCTAGCAGCTACTATCCCTACATGAATTTGATCTGCAACAACTTTTCCTTCAATAATTTTCATTATAATTTCCTCCTTCTTTAACATTTGATATTATTAAATAAATGTCCCATTTTTTCTTTTTTTGTTCTGAGATAATTTATATCTTCTCGTTGAGGTGCAATTTCAATGGGAACTCTTTCTACAATCTCAACTCCAAATTCCTCCAACCCATAGATCTTATTAGGGTTATTGGTTAACAGACGAATTGTCTTAGCTCCTAGATCTTGGAGGATCTGTGCACCTATCCAGTATTCACGTAAATCGGCTGCAAATCCCAACTCCAGATTCGCCTGTACAGTGTCTCTGCCTTTTTCCTGCAGTTCATAAGCTCTAAGCTTATTAATCAAGCCTATGCCTCTGCCTTCCTGACTCATATACAAGAGAATTCCCCTGCCTTCTTTTTGTATTTGCTTCATAGCAGAAATAAGTTGTTGGCCGCAGTCGCACCGCAGTGATCCAAACACATCTCCTGTAAGGCATTCAGAGTGAACTCTACATAAAATATCTTTTCCATCACCTATTTTCCCTTTCACCAATGCAACATGGTGCTCACCAGTTAAATCATTTACATACCCATGAATTTGAAAATTTCCATATAAAGTAGGAAGCTTTGCACTGGCCATATGTACAATATGTTTATCATGACGTCTGCAATAATCCTGTAAATCATGGATAGTTATAAATACAAGGTGATGTTTTTTGGCAAATTTCTTCAATTGAGGTGTACGCATCATTTTACCGTTATCTGCCATAATTTCACAACAAAGTCCGCATTCTTTCAATCCAGACAACCTCATAAGATCAACTGTTGCCTCCGTATGACCGCCGCGGGTTAATACCCCACCAGGACGTGAAATAAGTGGAAACATATGACCCGGTCTTCTAAAATCTTCAGGTTTTGCATCGTCCTGTACACATTTCATGGCTGTAATAGAGCGCTCCTCAGCTGAAACACCCGTACTTGTACTAACATGATCAATTGAAACAGTAAAAGCCGTAGAATGATTATCTGTATTCTCCGCAACCATTTGAGGAAGGTCAAGTTTATGCCCGAGCTCCTCATTCATGGGCATACAGATTAATCCTTTTGCATACGTAGCCATAAAATTTACATTTTCACATGTTGCATATTCACCAGCACAAATCAAATCACCTTCATTCTCTCTATTTTTATCATCTGTAACAAGAATAACTTTTCCTGCACGCAGTTCCGCAATTGCTTCGGGAATAGTATTATATTCCATATTATTAAGCCTCCCTTTTTAAAATCCATTTTCATGTAAAAAATCAAGTGTAATACCATTCAAGGACTTATCATTTTTTAAATATAACAGTTTCTTTACATATTTTCCGATTATATCATTCTCCAAATTTACAAAATCACCAATTTTTTTACTCAATAAAATAGTCTGGTGTCCTGTATGTGGAATAATGGATACTTTAAAGCCGTAATTTTCTACATTATTTACTGTTAAACTAACACCATCAACTGCAATAGAACCTTTTTCAACAACTAAAGCCATTATTTCGGCCGGCGCCTTTATACTAATCCAAACGGCATTTCTTTCTCTTTTCATATTAAAAATTGTACCCATGCCATCAATATGTCCCAATACAAAATGTCCATCAATACGTCCATTAACTGCTACAGCCCGCTCCAGATTGACCAAATCACCACCTTTTAATTTATACAAATTACTTCTTCTCAATGTTTCTGGCATAACGTCAGCAGTAAATTCGTTTTTATCCAAAGAAGTAACAGTAAGACAAACACCATTTACGGCAATACTGTCTCCAGTCTTAGTATTTTCCAAGATATCTCGGACATAGATAGAAATTTTTGATAAATTTTCGCTAAAAACAGTTCGATGTACTTGCCCAATTTCTTCAATAATTCCAGTAAACAATTTATGCTTTCCCCCTTATAAACTTAAATTTTCTTAAATCTCAATAACAGATCATCGCCAAGAACAGATATCTCAGGAGCAGCAAATTGAAAACACTCTTTAGGCAATAAAACACCTTTACCTTCTACTGGAGTTTTTGCTTCTTTACCGCCAAAAATTTTAGGTGCAATATATACATACATTTCCTGAACCAAACCGTCATTTAACGCACTATAATTCAAAACACCCCCGCCTTCTAATAAAATACTATCAACACAAAATTCGCCAAGTTTTTGCATCAATATAGGCAAATCAACTTTACCATTTTTATTTGGTAAAGTTAAAATTTTAACACCAAGTGCCTTCAATCTTGAAACTTTAACTGAATTTGTCATAGTAGTTGCCACAATTGTAGGAATTTCCCCCGCTGTCTGACAAATTCGACTATTTACTGGAATATGGAGATAACTGTCACAAATAATTCTAATTGGATTTTTCCCATTTTTTAACCGACAGTTAAGCAGTGGATCATCGTGCAATACGGTTCCAATTCCTACCATGATGGCACTGTATTTATGACGCAGTCTATGGACATGTTCGCGGGCTGTTTCACCGGTAATCCACTGAGAAGCACCAGTAACAGTAGCTATTTTACCATCAGCAGTCATTGCATATTTCATTGCAAGATACGGAGTACCAGTAACAATATAATGAAAAAATATAGTATTCATTTCATCACACTCTTTTTTAAGTACACCTTCTTTTACTGTAATTCCAGCCTTACGCAAAATTGAAACACCTTTACCACATACTTTAGGATTAGGGTCGCCAGAACCGATTATCACTTTTGAAATACCAGACCGTATGATTGCATCTGTACAAGGAGGAGTTCTTCCATAATGGCAGCAGGGTTCTAATGTTACATATAAAGTTGCACCTTTCGCTGATTCAACACAGCTGGCAAGTGCATTTCGTTCAGCATGAGGCTTCCCACATGCCTTATGATATCCCTCTCCGATAATCTTTCCTTTTTTTACAATAACCGCCCCAACCATAGGATTAGGGCTAACCCAACCTTCACCCTTCTTTGCCAGAACAATTGCATGATTCATATATTTCGAATCTTCCAAATCTTCCACTATTTTTCACCTCCATACATAAAAATATATAAAAAAGCCCTATATAAACATTACGTTCATACAGGGCTTTTTTTCTTACGAAGAAAAGACTCTGAAATTAAAATATTTCAGATTAAATAAAATTTACCTTCTTTTATCCAGACTTTACTGTCGGTTTTGGAATTTCACCAACTCCCGTGCTTTCACACCTGCGCTACCTGCGCTCGCGGACTATAACCGCCGATCGGGAATTTCACCCTGCCCTGAAGATCCTCACTATTAACTTTTACTAAAATTTCTATCTACAAATAATTATATACCAATTAAATCGTTTGTAAAGTCCTAATTTCATAAATCTGACTTTGAAGTACTCTAAACATCAAGTTACTATCTATTTTAAAAAATAAACCCCCAGAATTAACTGGGGTTTCAAGCGGGGGACTGTTTATTGAAATAAACAGTCATATATGTATACGTAAAGTATTCAATAATTAAGGATGTCAATAATTGAATAAGCATATAAAAAATAAAAAAGAAAGTATTCTCCAGTTTACTGGATAACTTCCTTCATTGACTACAGTTAATACTACAATTGTAGTAATTTTTAATAACTCTTAATAATACATCATTTCTCTAAAGCCTTGATTTTATGCCATCCATGAAGTTTAATACATTTTAATAAAACCTATGGCGGAGAAAGAGGGATTTGAACCCTCGCGCCGGTCACCCGACCTACGCCCTTAGCAGGGGCGCCTCTTCAGCCACTTGAGTATTTCTCCGTGCCCTACATATTTAATACATGGCGGAAAGAAAGGGATTCGAACCCTTGGTACGGTCACCCGTACGCCGGTTTTCAAGACCGGTGCCTTAAACCAACTCGACCATCTTTCCGCATAAAGTTATCAAGCTTCGCAAGGTTACCTATATAATATATCACGATATATATTAGCTGTCAACCCAAAGTCTCAAATTGTGCAGGGCAAACGCATGAAAAGTAATATTTTATTACTCAAGGAATGTATATCAAAAAATAAATGTAAAGTATATTATGTTTTCACAATTTTTAGCATAACTCAAGAAAAAATATTCTTAAGTTACCGGATAGTCCTCACTACAGGATATATCCCGTGACATCAAAAACAGACTCAATTTTATTAAGCTAAAAATGTGTGCCTCACAACTCGATCCAGAAAAGCTTCATCTGTCATTGCTTTGGCTCTTTTCCTCGGACCACTCATTGTTTTCTCAGTCTCTATATTCCTGAGTATATTAAGTGCAAATTTTCTAAGTAATGTTAGATTCTCAGGACTATGTTCCTTCCTGGTCCTGTTAGAATCCTCGTCAAAAACTACATCAAGCACCCAGTGCATGCTTTCAACACCCCAGTGCTTGCGCACTGCATTTGAAAACTTTACAGCGTTAGCCGGCAGTGAACTTATATAGTATCTTTTCTCAACTGTTATTTTTCCCTTCTGCTCGCTTTTCCTTATAGCTAAACCTATGCTTTTTAAATTTTTCCACTCTTTTCTCGTACTAAGCCAGTCTATATCTTCTGTAACGTAATATTCTCTCGTGTCCCTCCTGCCGTGTCCTTTGTCAAAGGATCTGGTACAGCTGTATGAAATATCTTTAAATCCCGTTTGAACTGCATCATCAAAATATTCTTTTATTTCATCATAAAACAGCTTTTGATTGCCTTTAACTGCCAATACGTAGTCTGAATTTTTATCTACTATGGTTTCTGCTATTTCTTTCTGACATCCCATTGCATCAGTAGTTACAATGCACCCATTTATATCAAGCAGCTTTAAAAGTTCTGGAATCGCTGTTATTTCATTGCTCTTCTCGTCAGTTTTAACCTGACCTATGACTATTCTATACTTGCTTGCCCATGCACTGACTATATGGATTGGTGACTTTTCCTCACCCGAATTCCGTGCACCACGTGCTGTTTTACCATCAATTGCTATGATGGATCCCTTTAGACTTGCCGATATTTCACCTATCCATTTCATGAAAGTATTACGAAATTCCTTTGGATCAATCCACTCAAAAACTCTCTGTATGGTATCATGGGAAGGTATCCCATAGGGCAAAGAAAGATATTTCTTGAAAAAGCTGCCCCTGTCATTTGCAAAATCTTCTATGGCAACCCAGCTATTGCAGTTTGCCAATGTACCAACTACAGATATGAATAATATATCTGTCAGCTTGTGCTTAATTTTTGCTTTCTGTCTCTGGTCTGTTATAATTCCAAAATAATCTATCATTTTATTTTTTACCATAGCAACATACCTCATATAATTTTATATGAATTATAATACTATAATAATCAACTTAAGGAAAGTCTTAAACTTATAATTCCGCCTATCTTTACAATTTATTTACTCATGCATTTGCCCTGTCAAATTGTGCTGTTAACTTGTGATACAATTCTTTCAAGGGCCTTATTTAAATTCTCCTTTGAAGTGGCAATATTCATTCTTATATAATTATTAAAACGTTTTCCACCAAACCATTCCCCAAAATCAAAAGCCAGTTTACATTTTTCTTTTATAAAACTTTCCATATCCTTCCCTTTTATATATTTTCCTAAATTAATCCATACCAGATAAGTTCCCTCCAAAGACGATATTTCTACAAGAGGCAATTCTTTTTCTAAAGTTTCTTTTACATACAGGTAATTTTCTCTGATCCGCTTCAGCACTTCTTCTAGCCAGGATCTTCCTTTTTCATAGGCACTTTGGACTGCAATATATCCAAAAGCATTGCCACTTGGAATTCCAATACATTTTACAAAATCGTCAAAATTTTGGCGAATACCGGGATCAGGTATAATAACAAAAGAATTTTTACAAGAGGCAAGATTAAAGGTTTTAGTGGCAGCAGTGAGAGTAACAAGTACAGAATCATAGTTGCCAATGCTTGCAGTGGGGACATGAGAATTTTGTCCTATTATGATATTCTGATGAATTTCATCGGAGATCACTTTCACATTATGTTTTTTACATATATTCATAAGTTTTTCAAGTTCATCTTTTTTCCAAACTCTCCCTACTGGATTATGAGGTGAACAAAGCAAAAACAATTTCACACTATTTTTTATAATTTTATTCTCAAAATCCCTAAAATCAATAGTATATCTTCCTGATCTATTAATTAAATCGCTTTCTATTAATTTTCTTTTATTATTCTCAACTGCATCTAAAAAAGGATAATAAACCGGTGTCAATACAATAACTGCATCATTCCTTTTCGTCAATATCTGAATAAGCCAATTGATAGCAGGAACCACACCAGGAGAGTATCTAATCCAATCTTCATGAACTTTATAATTATGATAAGCTTGTTCCCATTTTATAAATGATTCTTTATATTGCTTGGGTTCTACGTAATAACCAAAAACTCCAAACTTTAAGTATTCATCAAGTTTTTTTAATACACAATCACATACTTTAAAATCCATATCCGCTACCCATAAAGGAAGCAGATCCTCCGATTGAAATACGGTTTTCAATCCATCCCATTTGGAACTATTAGTTTTCCTTCTGTCAACATACTTTAACATTTCAATTCGCCCCCATTTACATTTTTATATAATTTTTTCCAATGAATTCAAATGCTATTATAACATACACAGCTATAATTTTCACCATCAATATATTTTAGAAATAAATAAAAAAAGTAGTAACTTTTCTCTTTATAAAAAGTTACTACTTTTTTAAGCAATTATTATTTTTACTTAATAATTTCTTTCCCACCCATATATGGTCTTAACAATTCGGGAATTACAACACTTCCGTCTGCCTGCTGATAGTTTTCCAAAATAGCTGCAATTGTCCTTCCTACTGCTACTCCGGATCCATTCAACGTGTGAACATACTTAGGCTTATCATTTGGAGTATCCTTGTACTTTATATTAGCACGTCTCGCCTGAAAATCCTCCATATTACTGCAGCTTGATATTTCTACATATCTATTATAGCTTGGCATCCAAACTTCTATATCATATTTAAGTGCCGCCGTAAAGCCCAAGTCTCCCTTACATATTCTAACCACCCTGTAGGGAAGTTTAAGACCCTTGAGTACATCTTCCGCGTCATTAGTCAATTTCTCAAGTTCTTCATAAGATTGCTCAGGTTTTGTAAACTTAACCAATTCCACTTTATTAAACTGATGCTGCCTTATAATTCCCCTAGTATCTCTTCCTGCCGAACCAGCTTCAGCTCTGAAGCATGCACTATATGCAACATGCTTTATAGGTAAATCCTCACCCTTTAGCACTTCATTTTTATAAAAATTAGTTACTGGAACTTCTGCAGTTGGAATCAAGAAGAAATCATTATTCGCCACCCTAAAAGCATCTTCTTCAAATTTCGGAAGTTGACCTGTACCTATCATACTGTTTCTGTTTACCATATAGGGAGGAAACAATTCTTCATATCCATGTTTTTCAGTATGGAAATCCAAATAATACGTTATTACAGCTCTCTCAAGTTTTGCACCTAAACCTCTATAAAATGTAAACCTTGATCCTGATACTTTACCTCCCCTTTCAAAATCAAGTATATTTAAATCCGTACCTATATCCCAATGTGCTTTAGGTTTAAAATCAAACTTAGTAGGTTCCGACCACCTTCTAATTTCCACATTATCTTGATCAGTTTTTCCCTCCGGAACTGCAGGGTTTGGTATATTAGGTATCCTAAGCATTAAATACTCTAATTTATCATTTATATCTGATAATTGAGTATCGTAATCCTTTATTTTATTTGACACTTCTTTCATTTCACTCACCAGAGTATCAGCATTTCCGCCGTTTCTCTTTATTTTGGCTATTTCTGACGAATCCTGATTTCTTTTACCTTTCAATGATTCTACTTTGCCTAAAATCTGCCTTCTTTTTTCATCCAAAGATACCACTTTGTCAATATCTGATAAATCAAAATCCTCTCCCCTATTTATAAGTTGTTTTTTTATTTTCTCCGGGTTATTTCTTATTTTTTTTAAATCCAACATAATTATAATCCTCCTAAGTAATATATGTATTTTTATATAAAAAAAAGAACCTTTTTATCCCAAAGGGACGAAAAGATTCCGTGTTGCCACCCTAATTAGCCAATTAAACACAATTGACTCTCTCTAAGACTATAACGGTATCACCGAACTGTTTTTAACAGTATTTCCAAGGTGGATTCACAATATAACAATATCAGTTTTCACCAAACACTGACTCTCTTAAATAATCATAAAGTTACTGGCCTTTTCATCAACTAATTAACTTAATTATATATACATAGACTTATAATGTCAATAATTCTAATATTGAAAGTCATAAAACATATCTATTTATCACTTTTATCAACATTTTTAGTGCAGACTATATCCACTCTAGTATTTAAAATATTACTGCATACTACGTTTCCTATTTTTATAGGGGCTCCAACATGTATTCTACTTAAAACTTTAGAACATTCTATCCATAGGCTTTTATCTATAGGTTTAGAACTCTTCACAGGAACCACATTACAATCAGCTCCCTTTATCCTTACAAGAGTAGTGAATATGTCACTTTTATTATCTATTACCAATTTTGCATATTTTATTCCTCTGTCACACAGATTTCCCTCAACTTCTAAAGCATCTCCATATTTATCAATACTAAGTACACATTTTTTATCACATTTATTACAAATAGCTTCCTTAATCAATTTGTAATTCCCCCATAATTACATTTCATTGAATTCTTTTATTCTACCCTTCACTATATTAGAATTTTTAGAATCCTTCACTATATATATCATATCTTTATTTATTTCCCTGGAAAGAATGGATGCAATATTGCAAAGACACTGAGCGCCTCTGCAATCTCCAAATCCAGCACCAGTTCTTCTCTTTATACCTTCTATAGTACGAGCACCTAGGGGTCTGCGTATGGCATCTATTATCTCACCTTCTGTTACTTTTTCACAATAACATACTACTTTGCCATAGCTTTTATTCAATTTTATAACTTTTTTTCTATCTTCATTGGACAAATCTCTAAATCTATAAAATTCCCTTCGCCTATCCACAAAATCTTTCTTCAAAACACAGTTTAAATTGCTGACTATAGTTTCACATACTATATTTGCAATCACCGGAGTCATTGTAATTTGACCATAATGTTTGCCAATTACCTTGATATAACCCTTATCAATTAAACTATCGTCTATAACTAAAGGATCATTATAAAAATAAGATTTGTAGAATCCTTTAATATCTTCTTCGGATACATTCTTCATAAATTCCTTAATTTCCTGCAGGGCGATTTCATAACTCATCTCTTTATTGTCTTTTATGCCCATTAGCAATTCATTCTGACTGGTAGGCATAATATATATCTTTCGACAATCCCTTTCAACTGTGGAAACTATGTTTCTATAACTTTTTTCGGAATCTTTATCTATAAGAAAATATCTTAAATGGTTTCTATCCTTACTTGCCCTGTCTTCACTATCTACACTATAATTTTCCTTTGGAGTCGTATTTAACACCATATTACATGTAAATTTATTTTTACTAGTCACTACTTTAAACCCCTTGGGTATACTTTGTATATCCAAAACTTCTTCCCCAAGTTTAAAATTAACTCCATTGTCAAATGCAATTTCACCATAAGAAATTGCCAGATCATAAGGGGATATGATACCAGTATTTTTTGAGTAAATAGCTTTCTTAATATTTCCATCTAATCCAGGTTCCACTTTACAAATATCTTCAGGATTCAATAAATGTATGTTTTCCATACCTCTCTTTAAAGCCCTGCAATATATCTCAGTCAGTTTTTCCTCGCCTTCCTTGTCATCAGCAGTAAGCAGGTAGCCTTTCTTCTTAAAAGGAATATTAAATTTAGATGCCAAGCCAGGCATGAGTTTATTTCCCCTAAGTTCCAATCTTGCCAATAACGTATCTTCACATTCTAATCCGTCATAAACTATAGAAGAATTTATAAGTGCTACATCATCAGCTATATCATAATCTCTTTCAATAACCGCTATATTTAAATTATATTTAGAAAGTTCATAGGAAACCGCACATCCAACTATTCCGCCGCCTAATATAATCACATCATAATCCACACTAAATCTTCCTTTCAAAGTAACTAAAACATAATTTTATTTATTTAATGAATCTATTATCTTACCAAGCTCTTTAATATCCTCTCCATATTTTGCCCAATCCCCATTTTTCTGTGAATTTATAGCATCATCATATAGATCCTTTGCTTTCTTTATTTGATCGCTGTCACCAGAAGGTGGTATTTGATTTTTAGAATTATTATCAATATTAGGATTTTCATCAATAGAACCCTGATCATAATTAAACATTTGACTTAAAGCATCATTTATACCTTGAGCCAACAGTATTTTATCTCCATAGGATACTATTACCCTTTTCATTTCCGGTATACTGTCCTTTCCATTAGCTCTTAAATACATAGGTTCTACATACAGCAGTGAATTTTTTATAGGAACTATCATGGTATCCCCAAATTGGACTGTAGATCCATTTTTATTCCAAAGCGACAGCTGCTGGGATATAGTCGTATCCTGATTCAATTTCTGTTTAAACAGATAAGGACTATATACAGTTTTTTCAGGTGGAAATTTATAGAGAATAAGTTTCCCGTAATTATTTCCGTCCATTCTAGCACCAAATAAGGCAACCATATTATCTTTATTTCTCATATTGAAATATTGCAATAATATCATTTCTTCCTTGGAAGCACCTGTGGGTTTCATGACCACATAGGGTGATTCAATTGAATTTTTTTCTCCGCTAACCTCTCTTTGATTTTTAGCTACTTCCCACACATCTTCACCACTATAAAACACTCCCGGGTTTGTTACATGATATTTTCCAAGTATACTGCACTGAATATTAAACATATCTTTCGGATATTTAAAGTGTCTCACTATGTCTGCCGGCAATTCATTCACATCTTTAAATAACCCGGGAAATATTTTTGCATAGCTTTTAATTATAGGATCATTCTTATCCATAATATAAAATTTCACATTTCCATTTTCAGCGTTCATGACAACTTTCACAGAATTTCTTATATAGTTGAGTCCATCCTGGGGCTGCGAAAAAGGATATTCATTTGAAAATGTATATCCATCCAATATCCAATACAATTTACCACCGCTCATAATTATATATGGATCCGATTCATATTTCAAAAAAGGTGCAATTTTATTAACCCTATCCTTTATATTCCTATTTATCAATATTTTACTTTCCTTGGTTATATCCCTAGACAAAAGAAAATTTATATCCTTTTGGTTTATAGCGAACAAAATTCTATTAATTATTCCCAATCTTATTCCTGCAGTACCGTGATAATTATTAGTTGCATTGTCACTTCCCTTTGGATAATCAAACTCATCTAACTTAGTATTCACAACTGCATAATCGTCAGTTTTTTCTCCAAAATATATTCTTGGATCCGCCAGTTTGATATTTGTAGAATTTTGAGGAGGCATATCTTTTACAACAAAATCAGGCTGTCCTTCTGAAGTTACAGAATTGACTTTGTTCATCACAACACCATAACCGTGTGTATATACAAGATGTCTGTTTTGCCATGTGTTGGGTTCTATTGCCTTGGTATTTATTTCCCTTGCCCCTATAAATATCTGATTGAACTTACCATTTATATAATATCTGTCCACATCAATATTATTAAACATATAATAATACCTTATAATCTGAACCTGGTTATAAAATTCAAGAGTTGGATCAAAGGAATTTATTCTTATATTATTTATAGTATCCATATTATTTTGGATATCTTGTGTAGTTAAATCATTCTTTACTTGGAATGGAGTAGTATTTATATTATCAATATTATAGGCTTTTCGGGTATAATCTATATCATACTTTATATATGGCTGTTCCAGAGTTTTTTGATTGGACTTTACAATAAAATTCTGCACCACAAAATATGACACACTCTTAGCTACAACTAAAATTGCTATAGCAGCTATTGAAATCACAATAAATTTAAATTTAGATTTAATTATACTTACAAATATAACTACAGCAGCAACCATGGAAGCCACTGCAATAATCTTATAAAATAATAAGCTTACATGGACATCAGTATAGCTTGCTCCAAATGCCACACCATTTTCACTATATACAAGTCCGACACATTTCAACATGTATCCCATTGATATAAAAATCATTATTAGGGCCGCTAAAACTGCCAGTTGTTTTCCTGCAAATCTGGTAATATCACTACTGAAAATATCCATATTGCCAAATTTTCTTCTGGGACCTCTTGAAGTAAACCGATCTTTTACATTTAATAAGAAATAAGTTAAAAGTGTTACCAAACATAAAAATATCAATAAACTCAAAAATGCATTATAAACGGATCGTATAAGCGGCAGCTTAAATACATAAAAAGAAATATCCAAATGCAAAAGTGGATCTTTCACATTAAAGGGCACAGCATTTGTAAATTGTAAAATCCTGTACCAATAGGTCGCCGCAAAAATATATGAAATTATAAATGAAATAATCAAGTCGACAATTAAAACTATTCTTCTTTCAGTTTTATCTTTATTGCTGTTTACTTCAACGACCTTCCTATATTTTATTATACTTATTCGAAGACTTTTATAATACAGCCATATACCTGCAAAACTTATTATAAATATAGGTACTATAAGCTTACACATGGCAATAATCTTCGTAAAATAAACAGATAAATACCCCACTTCTTTAAACCATTCCACATTTATTACAAAATTTACAATCCTATTTAAAAATATAATACATAAAGCCAGAATAAAAATCAATGTACCCAGTGCAATCTTCTTTTTTTTCACCATAATCACCTCTTTATAAACAATTGTAAAGAAAATATAAATCAAGTAAAATATTAAACATATCAGTCAGAAATTATGTACTTCTTTTCTTTTAATTCATTTATTATTTTTTCTAATGTATCATAATCATCTGCTATTACAGTGTGTAAATGCACACCTCCTGTCAATATCAATAGAGGTTCAGCCTTATATTTATTTATTTTATACAAAAAATTATCTACATCATATAAATTTTTTATCATCAACATCCCCCTTATTTCACCATATACAGGATGTTCTACTATAACATCTTTTATCCTTCCTCCAAATTTAACTATGGTTTTAAGCTCATCTTCCATTTCATTTGCCTTATGGGAAACAGCAATTACTTTTTTAACCGTTTCTCTTTCGATTTTTGGAATCAAGTATCCATCTGGAGTAGCTACTATACTCTTACCTTTAGCTCTTAAAATTGCTATATCCTTAACTATTACCTGTCTGGTAACACCTAGTTTTTCAGCTAAAACATGACCCTTTTGAGGTTTGCTATTTTCTTTAAGGATTTTCATAATACATATTCTTCTATCTATTGAATTCATACTAACCTCCCATTAGTATATTTCAAGACAATAATTTAAATTTACATTAACATTATATCATAAAAATTGGAATAACTTTATAGACTGTATTATTTTCAATTAATTTTATCACAATATCTAAGTATATCAAGATTTAAATTACCTTTTATTCTATTATTATGGTGATTTTCTACCAAGTAAAGCAATTCGTTATTTTTTTCTATGTTTTCTAACAATTCTTTACCCAATTTTGGATGATAATAATACACCTTTATCTTTTTAATATTACAAAATTTTTTCAACCTGCCTTTAGAAATTTTATCTCCTAATACCAGAAGGGACTTATCCAGTATATTTAATTTTGTATATACTTTGCCTACATCATGTAAAAGTGCCGCCTTTAATAATAAACTTACATCTATATTTTTAAATTTATCATTGCAAATTTTCTGAACATCATAAGCTACTTTCACAGAATGTTTTCTTTCCTGTAAAGATAACTTATTGAATAACCTAAATTCATTTTCATTCAAATTAACTTTTATAAAATTTTTATCACTGTCATTGAGTTCAGCAGTAAGTGCCCAATAAAACTGTTTTACTCTGTAAAAAAGTGTCATTTATTTCATCACCCTTAATTAAAAAATAAAAAAACTACATCTTTTAAAAGATGTAGTTCCATCTTGAAACAAAATGGTGGAGATAAAGAGATTCGAACTCTTGACCCTCTGCGTGCAAGGCAGATGCTCTCCCAGCTGAGCTATACCCCCACATGGTGGACCTTCAGGGACTCGAACCCCGGACCTACCGGTTATGAGCCGGTTGCTCTAACCAACTGAGCTAAAGATCCATATATTCATCCGGCAGCGACCTGTTCTGCATTACAAGTTCTTATTATACTGACATTTTTACCGGTTGTCAATACTTTTTGATAAAATGTGATTCCGAGATTCAAGTGGATTTTATCCAAAAAAACACTTATCATACTTGAATCCCAGAATAACCAGTAATGTTTATAATTTCAGTATAAAAATCTCCTTATTTCAAATCATCTGGAACAACCCAATATCCTTTAGAGTTATGAGTTTTTAAATAGTTTTTGAATTCCTGTGATTTATATGCTTTTACTATATCTTGAGCCCATTTTGCATTTTTATTTTTTCCATCTACCGCAACAGTTATATACAGATCATCTACCAATGTTTCCGATAAGAGAGATTTATTAGCATCTATTTTAGCCATATATACAATAGCTCCCGGTAGAACGGCATAATCTGCATCATTAAGAGAACGCGGTATTTGCGAAGAATCCATTTCAACTATTTTCAAATTATATTTATTCTGAACTATATCCTTTTGAGTTGCAAGAGTTTTCGTTACTCCTTCTTTTATCTTAATCCACCCAGCTTTTTCAAGCAGCGCATAAGCTCTTGCAGCATTTGACGGATCTTTAGGAATAAATACCGTATCTCCCCGTTTAACTTCATTTATTGACTTATACTTATTGGAAAAGATTCCCGCCCTTACTGTTGGAATCTTAACTACAGATACAAGGTTTGCTTTCTTTTCCTTATTATATGCCTTCACATAAGCATTGTGCTGAGCTACATTAAAATCCAAACTTCCCTCTGTTAATGCCACTTCTGATTGAAGAAGATCCGAAAAATTCACCAATTTTACTTTATAGCCTTCTTTTTCAAGAATTGGCTTTACACCTGCATTGAATAAATCATTATAAGGTCCCGGAGAAACTCCCAATTTTATTTCCTTTTTTGTACTTGAAGAAGATTTACTGGCAGAACCACAAGCTGTCAATCCCAATGCCATAAATACAACCATAATTGCCATTGTTATAACGTTTCTAAATATTTTCTTTTTCATAACCTTTCCTCCTTTAACACTAGCCTCTTCTAAGTTTCCTAGAAAGAATATTACCTATAGTCTGTATAACCTGAACAAATATTATAAGTAGAATTACTGTAATAATCATAACCTTGGTATCAAATCTTTCATACCCATATGATATAGCTATATCACCTATTCCTCCACCACCTATGGTTCCCGCCATAGCAGTAGCTCCTATAAGGCCTATAGTAGCTGTAGTAAGAGAAAGTACAAGTGAACCCATTGCTTCTGGAAGTAAAAAATGCCATATTATCTGAAAGGGTGTGGCACCCATTGCCTCTGCTGCTTCTATAGTTCCACTGCTCACTTCTAAAAGTGAATTTTCAACTAATCTAGAAATATAAGGTATAATAAAAACTGTAAGCGGAACCAGAGCAGCGTCAGTGCCTATGGAAGAGCCAACTATAAGTTTGGTAAAAGGCACAATGGCAACCATTAAAATTATAAAGGGAATAGAACGAAATATATTTACAATGGGATTCAAAATTTCATATACATATTTATTTTCTAATATTCCCTTCGGCCTAGTAACCACCATCAATATTCCCAAAATTGTTCCAAAAATAGAACCTATGAGCAATGGTATAAAAATCATATATAAGGTCTGCAATATTGCAGTATAAATTTGAGACATGCTTATAGTTTGCATCTATACCACCTCCTCAACAAAAATATTTTGTCCTCTGATATAATCACTGATTTTTTCAAATAAATCACTCTCACATCTAATTTCTATTATCATATTTATAATTGGTATATTCTGAAGTTCTGTTACACTTGCATTTAAAACACTAACTTCCACATCAAACATCTTTGTTATTCTGGATATCATAGGTACAAGAACAGAATCTCCAATAAATTTGAGCCTTAAAAACTTCGCATTTTCCTTATATTTGATATTATCTTTGAAAAGTTTCAGTATACTATCAGGTATTTGATCATTGACAATGCTATCCAGAAATTTCTTTGTAACTTGATTTTTAGGGTTTCCAAATACATCTATAACCTTACCCTTTTCAATTATTCTTCCTTTTTCCATAACAGCAACTTTATTACAAATTTTCCTTATTACATTCATCTGATGAGTTATCAGTAAAATAGTAACTCCATATTCTTCATTAATCCTTTTAAGAAGTTCAAGTATTGATTCGGTGGTTTGAGGATCCAAAGCCGATGTAGCTTCATCACACAAAAGTATATTCGGATTTGTAGCAAGAGATCTTGCTATACTGACTCTCTGTTTTTGCCCTCCAGACAATTCATCTGGATAACTTTTAGCCTTGCTTTCTAAGTTAACAAAATTGAGGAGTTCATATACCCGTTTTGATATTTCATCCTTTGGCAAATGATTCAATACTAAAGGAATAGCTATATTATCAAATATAGTTTTTGAATTTAAAAGATTAAAGTGCTGAAATATCATTCCTATTTGTTTTCTAGTATCTATAAGTTGTTTCTTATTAAGTTTTTTCATGTTTTTCCCATTTACTATTACAGTACCTGATGTAGGTTTTTCAAGAAAATTAACTGTTCTTAAAAGTGTACTCTTTCCTGCTCCGCTAAATCCTATGACTCCATATATATCACCTTTATCAACTTTTATATTTACTCCCTTTAAGGCTTCAATTCTTTCTCCATTTTGTTCAAATGTTTTGTACACATCTTTCAAAACAATCATTTAAGGAACCTCCTCCAATAATAGGATCTTTAATTCTTATCTATTGTAATTAAAGCTTTTTCTGCTAAATTTTTGAAATACAGAGAACTCTTTAAAAGGGCAGATTCATCAATCTTAAATTTAGGGCTATGGAGAGATTCTCCTTTTCCAACACCTATATTAACAAAAGCACCCGGCAACTTTTCCTGATAATATGCAAAATCTTCTCCACCAAGCTTGGGTTGAATAATTCTAACTTTATATCCTATATTTTGAGCCATTTTAATTGCCATTTCAGTTAATTTCTTGTCATTATTAGTTGCCGGAGGTCCTTCATGCCATATAAAATTAATCTTTCCCCCATAGGAAGCCGCAATTTCCTGCGAAATTTTCCTCATTTTTTTAGGCACCAAAATTCTATCCTGCTCATCAAGAGTCCTTACTGTACCCTCTATATACGCTCTCTCAGGTATAACATTCCAAGTATGTCCACTTTCTACATGAGTAACACTCAAAACTGCAGAGTTGGAAGGACATAAATTTCTACTTATAATCGTCTGTAGTGCAGTGATTATATTAGAAACAATAATTATAGGATCTATACCAATTTCAGGATGAGCAGCATGTGTACCCCTCCCTATGACTTCAATTTCAAATCTATCTACAGCAGCAGTTAAAGGACCTACATTAGTTCCAAGTACACCTACATCCAGATCAGGTGCACTGTGTAATCCAAATACAGCTTCAACACCATCAAGTGCATCCGTTTTAAGAATTTCTTCCGCCCCATGACTGGATTCTTCTGCAGGTTGAAATAAAATTCTGACAGTCCCATTAAGCTTACTTTGATCTTTTTTAAGCAAGTATGCAGCTCCAAGTATACTAGTCATATGAAAATCATGCCCGCAGGCATGCATTCTACCTGGATTCTTAGATTTATAAATTAAATTTGTTTCTTCATCAATTGGCAAAGCATCTATATCTGACCTTATAGCAATTATGGGCTTCCCCTTTTCACCTTTAATTTCACCCACAACTCCTGTTTTAAGCGGTAAATCAAGTATATCTACACCAATATTTCTAAGAAGTTCAGCCAATTTACTGGTAGTATTATATTCTTCATAAGATAACTCTGGCCTTTGATGAAAATATTCAAATATTTGTTTTAATCTTTGTTCAAACTGCTTCTCCGACACAATGGCAACACTCCTTTATTTTTTATAATAAAAAAAAAGCTTCCTCCCTCAGTAGGGACGAAAGCTTCCGTGGTATCCACCCAAATTCATATAAATCTCACAATTTATATCTTATCAAGTACTTTGACTTTGACAAGTAAGTCAGTTATACTCTCCATTATAACGTATGGTAACGTAAAAACCTACAATATCAATTCTTAAACTCCAAGTGCATTTTCAGAAAACTTCTTATTATCCATTCACACCATCCAGGACTCTCTTTAATAATATAAGTTAACTTACTTTTCTCTTCATAGCTATATAATCATCATAATTACATATTATGTTCTATTACAATTAAAGTGTCAATTTAAACCTTAAAAAGGTAACACCTACTCTTAAAAAATAAGTAAATTACCTTTTCATTCTGTCCTCTCAAAATTGCACAGTAAATACGTTTCCCTTTTTCCAC